>JAYVHR010000393.1:0-2235 GCA_043771075.1 Bacteriovoracaceae bacterium | reverse complement strand
CGCTCACGATCCGAAAAAACGTCACGCTCCGATGATGACAACGGCAGACATGGCACTCAAGATGGACCCGGCGTACGAAAAAATCTGCCGGCGCTTTCACGCTGAACCGAAACTTTTTGCGGAGTCATTCAAGAAAGCTTGGTTCAAGCTCACTCACCGGGACATGGGTCCCAAGGCCCGCTACCTCGGGAAAGAAGTGCCGAAAGAAGACCTCATCTGGCAGGATCCGATTCCGGCGTGCGATCATAAACTAATTGATGAAAACGAGATCAAGCTTCTCAAGGAAAAAATTCTCGCTTCGGGACTTTCAGTTTCAAGACTGGTTTCCGTGGCCTGGGCTTCAGCATCAACATTCCGCGGATCGGACAAACGCGGAGGTGCCAACGGCGCCCGAATCAGATTAGCTCCCCAAAACAATTGGGAGGCCAATCGTCCAAAACTTCTAAAAGAGGAATTGGAAACTCTCGAGAAGGTCCGTAAGGATTTTGGAAAAACAGTCTCACTTGCTGACGTGATTGTTTTGGCCGGATGTGCGGCGATTGAAAAAGCTGCTGCTGATGGTGGTCATAAGATCTCTGTCCCCTTCCGTCCCGGAAGAATGGACTCGAGTGCTGAACAGACCGACGCCCATTCTTTTGAAGTGCTGGAGCCGATTGCTGATGGATTCCGAAATTATCAGAAAAAAGTCTATCGCTTAACGGCGGAAGAACTTCTGCTCGATAAAGCACAACTTCTGAACCTCACAGCACCCGAGATGACGGTACTGGTGGGAGGATTGAGAGTTCTGGGAACGAATTCCGATGGATCGAAGAAAGGTGTTCTGACAGATAAGGTGGGAGTTCTCACGAACGACTTCTTTAAAAATCTGCTCAACATGGATTACCAGTGGACTGCTCAGGACGATAAAGAGCAGGTCTTCGACGGTAAAAACCGGAAGACCAGCGAGATCAAATGGACCGCCACGAGAGTCGATCTCATTTTCGGATCTCACGCTCAGCTGCGCGCGATTGCCGAAGTCTATGCTTCGTCAGATGCTTCGGAAAAATTTGTGAAGGATTTCGTCAAGGCCTGGACAAAAGTCATGGACCTCGATCGCTTCTAAGGTTCCAGCAAACCTGTGGTGGGGCCACCGTGGCTGAGGGTTGCAGCATTTTGAGCTGCAGCCCTGATCCATGTCAAAAGATTATACGGCCAGGGTATTTTTTCCAATCTCCATTTGTTGAGTCCTGTAGAGAGATATGATCACTCATAAGATTCATAAATCAGGAGATTCCCATGAAAAGCTTTCTTATGCTTATCGCTACCCTCGCTACGACTACTGCATTCGCCCAATCAGAACCTGTTCTGATGGATGTTCCGGCCGACGATCAGATTGTCCAGTCGATTGAGTTCAAAGGCAGACCAGACAGAGTTGTGAGTGCCACTCTCGTTAAATCAGAAGATGCAAACTTCGGTACAATTATGATTACTCATCAGAAAGCGAGTGACGTCCGCCACTTTGTCGGCGCCATGAGTGATGTTGAATACACAGTGAATGAATCGCTTCCGGGCTTTACGACACTTGAGAAAAATGCGGGTGGTTCACTTGTCATCACTTCAACCAACGATACTTTTGGCAGAGATCGTTACACCCGTAAACTCACTGTCGCTTACCGTAATAATCAGTATAAGATCATTGGTTTCACGCTTTATACTCTCGACACGATGAATATGAAGTCTGACGAATGTGATTACAATCTCCAGACCCAGAAAGGTAAAAAGAACGGAAAAGCCGTCAGCATCAAGACCCGTTCAATGTCATTTGAAAAATTTGTAGAAAACGAAAAATCATACAGCTGCAAAGGCTGGTAAGACTTCTGAAGGCCCTGACCACCACGTGGCGGAAGGGGCCTTCTTTTATTGTTCAGGGTAAATAATCCGAAAGAGAAATAATCCCTTAGGGTGAGCAACCTTCCAGAGCTTCTTCGGATTCTTCGGTCCTTTCAGCAGTAACATAAATTCATTCACAGACAGTCTTCCATTCCCCACTTTCCAGAGTGCAGTCATGAGGTGCCTGATCATTTGTTTGAGAAACCCGTTCCCCACGATCCGAAATTGATAGCAACTTTCGAGGTCCGACGGTAGCGGAAAAATCCCTGAGGAAGAAAAAAGTTCCTGGGGATTGATTTCCGAAAGCTCACAGACCGAGATTTCCCTGATCGTGGTTTTCACATTGCTTCCCATGGAAACAAAATT
>JAYVHR010000392.1:0-5452 GCA_043771075.1 Bacteriovoracaceae bacterium | reverse complement strand
ATAATTCCTGCAACGTGAGATCCGTGACCATCGTTATCCTGAGGATTTTTTGCATCATCAGATTCTGCGTCGGCAGTAAAGTTCCAGCCCTGGCAATCGCCTTTGAGCTTATTTCCATCATTATCAACTTTAGGATCTTTTCCACATTCTTTTTCATTCTTCCAGAGGGCCTCTTTGATATCCGGGTGATCGAGATCCACTCCCGTATCAAGGACTGCAACAACCGGACGTTTTGTTCCAAGTTTGTCCTTGAAACTCTTCCAGTCGATATCTTTTCCGGTAAGTCCTTTTAAAGGAATATTATGAATGTCATCTTTCTCTTTCAGATACGTCTGCCCTTGGTTAAAGAGCGCCCACTGATAAGAGAAAAGTTCGTCAGAAACGACTGGTTCCGATTTCTCAGCGGGCAGAAGGTTTGCGAAAGCGTTCGCAGAAAAGATGAGCGATAGTAGAATTAATGTTTTCATCAGATTAACCTCGACATCATCCAGTAGAGGAAGAATTCCCCTTCCAGCATATTTGTATCTTTCTGCACCTGCATCAGAGGACCCAGGACATTCTGAGAGCCGAATTCACCATACGAGTTTGAGACTATGTTTTTATCACCGTCTTCATCCCCTTCGCGGAATCCGTCAATTTTGGAATAGACGTAAAGGTTTTCTTTGCCGCCCACGAGAAGAGTCATCCCTTCCAGGGTAAGTTTGTTTTCAGAGTGAGAGAAGGCCTTCATCAGGTACTTGCTGGCCTTGTCTTCTTTTCCTTCTCTTTCATAACGACGGAATCTCGTCATGAAACGGACCATCTTGTTCCCACCGGAATCATTGTCGTTCGTCTCACGTGGATTGATCGTCAGATCTTTCTGGTTCCTGTGTTTACGGAAGATTTCTTTTAACTGGTCATCATTCAGAGTGATGAGATTCTCAATTCCCGCTTTGTAGAAAAGGACGTTGAGAGAAATGTTATAGAGGAAGATCCTTCTCGTATCATTAAGTACCGGGGCATTGAAAAAGTCATAGCGATAACGGGTACGCAGGCGCTCAAGAAGCACTTCCGCTTTATTACGTGTAATGCTCCACCCGTTAAATATTCTTGAGAGGCGAACGAATGGCTCCATTCTTTTGCCACTGCCGTTTACTTCCTGATCAAGAGTTAAGAATTTGGTTTCGGCCGATCCTCTGTATGTGTAACCAGGGTTTGAACCCGTACTTTCTGAGAGACCAGCTTTTTTATCAAACAGGAGATCCACCCAATGAGAGATGAGGGCATTTGCGTAGGCCTGATAGTTCCTGCCTTTCGAAGTACCGTGGTAGAAACGTTTGAAGAACTTCTTATCCCCTTTAGGGTTTTCGATCTCGATATTAGATGATGAATCGTTCCAGTTCCACTGGAAGAAAAGAAGTCCGATGCTCGGAGTTCTTTCTTTATAATTCGTTCTCAGGATGAATGGTTTAGTCTCTTCTTTTTCTTCGAGGTCACGAGTCGATGAAGATACAATCGCGCGGCGTAACAATGACATGTTCTGAATGACGTTCTCGCCCTTAGGGTCCAGTGAAAGATTGAAGAATTTTACACGCCCAGATCCTTTCGACGCCTTGAAAGTTGCTTTGAGTACCGGAATATAAGAATCCAGCTCGAAAGCGACACCAAATGTACCTTCGCGGCCAATATCGCGGTAGATGTGGAAATCATTCTCCGAGCGGCGATGAACATGGAAGCGTGAAACAACCTGGAATCCCGGAACAAGTGAAAGTGTCGCTTTCACGAGACTGCCCTTCCCTGCCATGACCTTAAGTCCAGCACCAGTAGCGATACTGTCGGTTACGAGAAGTGATTCGCCGATTTCCATATTGTCTTTGAAAGGCTTCATAGCCGCTTCAATAGCTTTCATCTTTGTTTCTTCAGTTGCGGCAGGATCTATTGCGACTTCTGCGGCAGTCTGAAGAAGTTTTCCGTAATCGCGTTTCACCAAGGGAACCATAATATTACGGTAAGGATACTTCAGTGCTCTCTGGATAGATGTCACCGGACGAAGGTGTGAATACGTTCTGACCAGCGATGCCTCGGCAGATCCCGCTGCCTGAATTGGTGAAGGTAAACCAGCTACGCCGACGAACATTCCGGCAGCAACTGATACACCTACCGTATCAACCAGCTGAACCAGGTTATCTGTTCCGAGGTAAGTACCCGTCACAATGTTACGCGAGAGAATGAGATGTCCACGATAAGTCGGGAAGGTCCATGCCTTCAGCGGAATTTCCACAGGAGTTCTTGTCTCCTGAGCTTTCTTGATCGCTTCTTCGAGAATTGTCTTAAACTGTCCGTCGTTTTTCGCCTGGATGTCTGTCGCCATGAACGGAATATTCTGGTTTAACTGAGAAATGAGAACATCAATTCCCATGGAAATGAGTTTTGATTTGAGGAATGACTTAATCTCTGAATCGGCAAGTGGAGAATCAGGATCACCGTAAGCAAAACGAGCTCCGTAGCCCGGCCACTGTTGTTGAGTAAGTTTTCCGCGGACGAGTTCAACACCATTGGAAACTGTGGCGTCGACTCTGATTTCTTCATGATCAATCTTAAAGAGCTTCATCGCCGAGTTCCGGCGGGAAATAAGTTTTTCCACCAGAATCATCTGGACGGCTTTCGGTGTGTTTGAGCTCGCGACAATTTCTTTCCAGTCTTCACGCGTGAGTTTCTCAATGCGCTTCGAGATCCAGCGGGCATCGTCCCATGTTGCCTGGAAATCTTCCAGGTGATCATGAAACAGGGCCACTTGGTTGTTACTTGTGACACCAACGTTCCAGCGGAGTAAGTTCACACTCTCCACGAGATTAACAATAGAAAGTGGGACCGCAAGAGAAGACATAAGACGTCTTCCCTGAATCATGTCATTCGTTACACCAACGGCAAGGTTATAGATCGGGTGGTTTGAATCCATGACAAGAAGATCCTGAATAATAATCTTATTGTCTTCGAGGTGCTCCACTACCCAATACTCAGGCGCAAGCATCACGACGTGCTGGAAATAATCAATGAATGATTTCTTGTGGATCTCGCTCTTAAACTTCAAAGTCATGCGCGGAAGATATTTAATATCCGGAATCTGGTAACCGATTTTTCTGAGGAGTGATTTCGCAAGAAGGAATGAGTGAACAGTCTTCCCCACCATCACGGTATAGATTTTCCCGTCGCCGTCTTTATTCTGAACGTTGAAGCGGAAGAGTCCTGAGGGAGTGATAACCGGTGAATGATAAACAACTTCATCCATGTCTTCGAGCGGGTTTCTGTCCGCAGGAAGCTCTTTGGGCATGATGTTTTTCCAGAGATCTGATGATTCAACAGGATTGAGAGTTGAAATGTCGAAGCGTCCGCGCGAGTCTTCGCGAAGTTTATGGACTTCATCCGGGAGGAGAAGCTTACCCTTATGCATGAGATCGACCGCAGGATCGTTCATGTATTTAGTAGGAATTCCGGAATAAGAGTTCTGCTGGGCAAGTCCAAGACCTGACCATAACAGCACTAACAGGAGCATAATATGCTTCATAAAAACTTCCTTTAAAGACACTAATTCCTCATTTCATATGAAAATCCGGTGCCAAGTGCCTGACCCCGGGAGGGGTCGCAAGTTATCACAATGAGGAACGATGAATCTTTGAGGGTGTAAAAAGTTTCGACAGTGCCCTTCCAATCACTCAGATAGGTAGAAGCCTATGAAGCCTGACTTTTACTCACAAATCCTGCCCCTACAGAGCTCTTTCTGGACAGGAATGCCTCTCGCTCTTATCATTTTCTTATACATTAATAAGGGGAATCTCTTGAAGAACCACTACAAGCTGCTCTTAGGGCTCACCGTCGGTATTGTTTCCGGTACCATCTGTCACAACTATCAGGATGTCCTGGTTCTCCAGCATCTGAATAACTATGTGATGACTCCGATTGGTCAGATCTTCCTCAGACTTCTCTTCATGATTGTTGTGCCCATGGTGTTCTCCGCTCTTGTTCTTGGAGTCTATGATCTCGCCCGTCACCAGGGTGTGGGAAAAGTCGCTTCGAAAACTCTTATGTACACAGTGATCGCCAGTACTGCTTCGGTTCTCATTGGTATCGGACTCGTGAATTTCTTCCAGCCAGGGAAAGGATTCAAGGTCGACACGGCGATTTTTGAAACCGCTAAAACAAACGTGCAGACCATCGCAGATAATGCCAAAAACTCGAAGTCTTTTGCTGAAGCCATTGTCAGTATCATTCCGAAAAATCCTCTTGAAGCAGCAGTGAAGGCCCTCGAGGGAGAAATGCTTTCTCTCATGTTCTGCGCACTCTTCTTCGGATTTGCTTTCTATCTCGTATCGAAAGATCGTGAAGGTGAACTGAAAATCGTTACCATCTTCCAGGAAATCTTCGATGCCACTCTGAAGATTGTCGAATACGCCATGAAGATCGCTCCTATTGCTGTCTTTGCGATCGTGTTTGGAACGGCATTTAAATTCGGACTCTCCATCTTTGAGTCCCTCTTCTATTTTGCGGCCGTCGTAGTGGCCGGTCTCCTGATCCAGCAATTTGTGGTTTACTCGCTTCTCCTCAAATTCGTCGCGAAGCGCTCACCGTGGAAGTTCTACTCTGACTCAAAAGACGTCATGATGTATGCCTTCTCCACTTCTTCATCAAACGCCTGTCTTCCGAAATCCATAGAGACAGCTGAAACAAAACTGGGTCTCACTCCGGCCATTTCAAGATTCGTTCTCACTGTTGGTGCTACTGCTAACCAGAACGGAACTGCACTCTTTGAAGGGGTGACTGTTCTCTTCCTCGCTCAGGTGTTTGGAGTGGATCTTTCGATGGCCCAGCAGTTCCAGGTTGTCATCATGTGTATCATCGCAGGTATTGGTACTGCGGGTGTTCCGGGTGGATCACTTCCGCTTATTATGATCATCATGAATGGTGTGGGAATTCCTGCTGAAGGGATTGCGCTTATTCTCGGTGTGGACCGCTTCCTTGATATGTGCAGAACAACTCTGAACGTTTCAGGAGATCTCGTGATTGCCGCTCTGGTGGATGATAAACCACCGGCAGCTGATAAACTTTAATTCTTAAAATAAAAAAGGCTCCGAAAGGAGCCTTTTTTATGTTTAATCTTCACCGTTCTGAATTTTCTTAATCACAACACTGATAGATTCTTCATCAATCCCCGCACTCTCAAGAATCGAAGCCACAGCGGTTAAGTCATCTCCATCGACTGCTTCCATGAACTTATCGAGAAGATCCTTCGCAGCGAGGATCTCCAGCACTTCTGACCCATCCATCAGCTCACTACCTGACACTGTGGAAAGTCTTTCTTCATTTCTTTCAGAAGTGTTTTCAGATGTTCTTCACCCTTGGTCTCAAGCGTGAACACAACTTTAGCACCAGTGATACCCGTACCGGATGAATCACGATCGTGAACAACCTGAAGAAC
>JAYVHR010000391.1:0-2095 GCA_043771075.1 Bacteriovoracaceae bacterium | reverse complement strand
TTATCCGCAAAAATATAGGCCGCTTCATTTACCATCGGAAGGAAAAGTCTCATCTGGATAATCATTTCATCCATCTTCACTTTTTTCGCCGGAAGCATTTTCTGCACATCTGTATTTTTGCCCGTGACTTTACCTTTCTCATCATAAAGATAGAAGCCTTTTCCACCCTTTTTCCCAAGAAGCTTTGCTTCATATAGACGTGTCGTCAGATCGTTCGGCTTGAGCCTGGGCCCAAGTCCATCGTGAAGGATCTTCCCGACTTTCATCCCGACATCAATTCCGATTTCATCGATGAGACGGAAGGGGCCCATGGGCATGCCGAAATTAAGAGCAGCATCATCAATGGCCTCCATGGAAACACCTTCTTCAATGAGATACGATGCTTCATTGAGATAGGCACCAAGAATTCTGTTCACGAGAAAACCCGGGCCGTCTTTGACGACGATCGGAGTTTTCTTCACATCCAAAACCCATTTGTAGAGCGTATCAATTGTATCTTTGGAAACTTTCTCGTGAGTAATGATTTCCACGAGTGGCATTTTGTTTACCGGATTGAAAAAGTGAAGACCAGCAAACCGCGTTGAATCTTTCAGGGCCTTGCTCATTTCTTCCAGCGACAGGGATGATGTATTCGAAGTAAGGATCGCATCCTTTCTCACATGCCCTTCAAGCTCCGCGAACACTTTCTTTTTCACGTCCATGTTCTCAACAACTGCTTCCACAATAAGATCCACTGACTTCATTCCTTCAAAATTCACAGTCGGCTCAATTGAGCGCATCTTCCTCTGGAATTCATCCGGAGTCATTTTTCTCTTTCTCACTGATCCCGAAAAATTCGTCGAGGCCTGCTTGAGACCCAGCTCAAGAGCTGCTGGCGTAATATCTTTCATCAGTGGCGATTGATTGTTCTGCGCAAATAACCACGCAATTCCCCCACCCATCACTCCCGCCCCTATAACACCACCACGGCGAACTGAAGGGAGCGCATCCTTACGGTCCAGTTTCTTCGAATTGTCCGTCAGAAAGAAAATATGCTGAAGGTTCTTCGACTGAATCGACTGCGAAAGTTCCGCAAACGCCTCAGCTTCTTTCGCGAGATAATCCGCGCGGTTTTTTCCTGCTCCACTCTCCAGCACTTCAAGAATTTTCAGTGGAGACGGATAAAATCCTTTGGACGTCTCAAGAACTTTCTCACGGGCCTTCTGGAAAATAATCTTGCGCGCGAGGAAGTTATCCATCGCCTGCGCCTGGATTTCTTCCTTCATCGTCTTTTTCTTGCCGGTTTTTTTCTCAAGCAGATAAACCGGTGCGAGTTCCTTCATTCTTTCCGTGGGAAGAATCGCATCCGCCAGTCCCATCTTGAAAGCAGCTTTAGCCTTAATCTGGCGACCGGTAAGAATCATATCGAGAGCTGTGGGTAGTCCCACTTTCCTTGGAAGGCGATAAGTTCCGCCGAATCCAGGAAGAACTCCGAGCATGACTTCAGGAAGTCCCAGTGCCGTCTTTGGATTATCTGAAACAAAAATCTTTTTACAGGCAAGAGCGAGCTCTAGCCCGCCGCCGAGACAAACTCCGTCCACCAACGCCACAGTCGGAATTTTCAGGTCATCAATCGCATTAAACATTGTATGCGCTTCATCGAGTGCTCTCAGGGCTTCCGCCTCAGTCTTCAGTGAATTGATCACCGTCACATCAACACCCGCCAGGAACACTCCAGGCTTGTGCGAGAAAAAAACAACTCCCTTCGCTGTTTTATTCGCCTGAGTGGCCTTCACGACCTCTTTCATTTCTTCCAGAGTTTCCCGGGTAAAAGTCGTCATCGACTTCTTTTCATGTTTCCCGAAACCAATCCAGATCAGATTGTCTTTTTCTTCGTACGTGAGAATTTCTAAGTTCATAATTATACCTTGAGGTTTTCGATAATCACTGCCCCGCCCTGCCCGCCACCGATACAAAGAGTCGCCAGTCCATATTTCTTCTTCCGGCGCTTGAGTTCATGGGCCAGAGTCACGACTAATCTTGAACCCGTTGATCCCACCGGATGGCCGAGAGCAATTCCTCCGCCGTTCACATTGAGTTTCTCAAGTGGAATATC
>JAYVHR010000390.1:0-2565 GCA_043771075.1 Bacteriovoracaceae bacterium | reverse complement strand
TCTCTCAAGAAAAAATTCAAGCGCGCAGTTTCGCTCTATTACATTGGTTTTATCTCCCGCGAACTTGGTGACCGGAAGAAAGCTGTGACTTTCCTTCATGCGATTGAAAAACTTCCCGCCGAAGAAACAAAAGATGTCCTTCAGGCCGCTGAATATCAGATCGGTGATATCTATCTCGATCAGGTGGAAAAAAGTCGTGATGCTTTCCGTTCCGTCGATACCTATGTCATTCCTCAGTATCGTCGCGCCCTGGCGGTTAATGAGAATTCGAATCTCGCGCAGCCTATCCGCGACCGGATTCTAGATCTTCAGAGAAAATATGATCTCGTGATGTTCAACCTGAGAAATGGCCGGCCTGTTCTGAACCCGCCGTATTTTGTGCGCGCTTCAGTTGAATTCGGCCAGGACACTAACGTAACGTTTTCTCCGACAGAAACAACTGTAACGAAATCCAAGCAGAGCTCACTCTTCACGAAGGCAGATTTCATCGCCCGATATACTTTCTACCAGGAAAACTGGGCCAGTATTTCCCCGGAAATCCGTTTGGCCTCAACTTACTATCACAACCGGGTGCCGGAAATTTATCGTAACGATAACTATCTCATCGCCCCATCGATCCGGACTGCCTATGAGCATACGCTCATGGAGAAACCGGCCTCGACACTTCTGGATTACGAATTTTCTCAATCTCAGCGGGATGTGAATGCAGAAAAAAAACTCGTCTTCAGTTCACGCAGCCACGCCATGATGCTGGGAGAGCGCTTCAACTATTTCACCAAAGGTGAAACGACGATAAGACTTCGCTACCGTCTCTTCGACAGTTATAACGATGCAACTGATTCCAGGACGATTTCGTTGAGTGGTGAGCAGGTTGTTTCGGCCGGTACCGGAACACTTCTATTATTTGCGAGTTACGACAGAAGCCGCGCCACGGATGAAATTTTTGATACTGATGGTTTTACTGCTCGCGCCGACTATATTTTCGGACGCTCATCTCTTGGCACACCAAGTATTGGTCTTATGCTGACCTCCCTGGATCCGGTCAATAACAGAAGCGAGCGGGGGAGAGAACTTCTCGTCAATCCGAGTGCGCGCTTGTCAAAAATGATCGCGCAGAAGTGGCGGGGAAATTTGAAGTACGACTATCAGAATAACAAATCGAAAGATGAAGATGGTTTTGCGTATAAGAAATCAATCTACAGTGTGGAGATTGAGTACCTGTTTTGAGGGAAGTTCCATCACAAAAGTCGTTCCCATGCCCGGGCCTTCACTTTCGGCCCAGATGCGTCCACCATGTTTCATGATGATATGTTTGACGATGGATAAACCAAGTCCGGTTCCGCGTGAAGCTTCACGTGAACTTTCCACGCGGTAGAAACGCTCAAAAATCCGCTGAAGATGTTCCTTCGCAATTCCTGGCCCGTTATCTTTCACCCGGATAAAGGTTTTACCTTTTTCCTCGGAACTCAAAACCGTAATAGTAATCTCGGCACCTGAGTATTTGCAGGCGTTATCGATCAGGTTAGTAAGCACCATTTCAATCAGGCGCGGATCTGCTTCCAACGAGGGAATCTGAAACTCCGACTTGAAATCAATCTTCTTATCCGGGTAATTGGTTTTGATGTTCGGAATAATCACACCGAGAATGGGAGCGAGAAAAACTTCTTCTGCGCCGATCTGATCCTTTGATTCAATCACCGAAAGATTCAGAAGATCTGTGAAAAGAGCGATCATCCTGTCCGTGTTTCCTAGAATCTTCGTCAGAAAGCCGGAAAGTTCTTCAGGGAATTTATCTTTATTCGCATAGAGGACCTGCGAGAAGCCTTTGATGGAAGTGAGTGGGGTGCGGATTTCATGTGAAACGTTCGCAACAAAATCCACGCGCATCTGTTCCGTGAGTTTAAAGTCTGTCACATCGTGAAATGCGCCGAGTGCGCCGATCACCTTGTCTTCAACACCACGAAGGGGAGTGACGACCAGATTATAATAACGATTATTATGTTTCACGGCCTTCAAAGAACTTGGCTGTCCATGGCGCAGAACTTTCCGGAAAGTATCAAGGAGTTCTGCCTGGTCAAAGATGTGCCAGAGCTTGGGTATAATTCCTGATTCTTTTTTCGTGACGAAGTTCGTGCGAAAATTGGTGTTTGAGAAAAGAAGTGTCTCGAAAGGATCGATAGCAATGATTGCATCGTAAATGGATTCGAGAATCGCCGCAATCTTTTCGTTTTCAAGTTTCGTCTGATTAATCTGATCCTTGAATTTGGAGTCTGCTTCGTTGAGGGCAGTTTCGATCTTAGTCCATTCGTCTTTTTCGTAAAGCTGGCGGATCGAAGTATCAAAAGGAGAGTCACCGCGAAACTTCTGGAGTTTTGAGAGGATGGTCCCAAGAGGCCTGGTTGCACGGTAAAAAAGAATGATGAAGATCAGCTGTCCGAGAAACGCCAGAGGCAGGACTCTCAGGAATATAGCTTTATCAATGATGAAGACTGTAACGAGGACGGGAAAAAAAATAAGCAGGGAGAGTTGAACAATCCGGAAGAAGAAAAACCATGGATAGGATGA
>JAYVHR010000389.1:0-3901 GCA_043771075.1 Bacteriovoracaceae bacterium | reverse complement strand
AGGACAAATAATCCCACGAGAACCTGGCCGTGAAAAAGCCAGAGAGGAATGAGGAATAAAATATTTTCCGTGAGAGTTTCGAGCCACAGGGATAGCGACAGGAGTACCAGAATCCTGGCAAAGGTCATCCAGCTCTGAAGTGGTAACACCTCATAGGCGGAAGCGGGAATTGAGCGCCTGATATCGGCGAGGTTCTTCATGGGGAGAGCCTATCACGGCTTAAGACAATGAAATCGGGTTGAAAATTAAGTCTCACCTTTTTACAACCGCTCCCTACCCGGGGAAAACATGTATTAAAGTGCCCTACATGAAACAGAAAGCGTCACGCCTCCTCAATATCAGGATCAGCCGCCTCATCATTCTCACGATCCTGGTGGTTTCCACAGCGACGTATTTCTGGCAACCAACCGGTGCCTGGTGGGTAGTGGATATTCTCTTCCGCACTTATATTCTTTTTCTTTGCGGAGTCATGGGTCACGAAGGCTCGCATGGAGCTCTCGGCAATTCCAAAATTTCCAACATATGGTGGGGAAGAGTCAGCTTCATTCCGCTGGCCGTGCCCAATGTCCAGTTTCGTATCACTCACCGCTATCATCATTCCTTCACCAACGAAGAAGGAAAAGATCCGGATATGCTTCTCAAGATGGATCATTGGTGGCAGTTTCCCGGTCGCGCACTGGCGATGCCTCACTACTGGGTCATGTGGATGAAAGAAAGAGGGCTCTTAAATAAGAGTGTGCTGATTGAATGGGCACTGACTTATGTTGTGTACGGATCGGTTTTCGGAGCAATTATTTATTTCGTCGGATGGGAAAGAGTTCTCTACGGACTTCTTCCGGCACAGATCTTAAATTCATTTCTCCTTTGGTATCCCTTCGCCGTGAAGACTCATGAAGGTCACCATTTGGGAGCGCAGGAAGTGCGTTCGCATGATTATTACGGATCATTTCTTTACTGGCTGACGATGGGACTTTCCCTTCACCGCGCTCATCACATGAATCCGCAGCTGGGCTGGCTTCAGCTTCGTCCATTTATCCAGAAAGGCCCGCTCTTCAGCAGGCAGATTCATGAAGCTCCAGCTTCTCGATGAACTGATAGCCCTCGGACATTCTGATGTCCGGAGAACGGAATGCGTGATTGCAGTCCGTGTGAAGAATACTCATCCCGATATTGAGCGCGCCCGGAAACATTTTCCTAAAACATCTTCGTTTCCGATATCAATAAAATCTCACGCGACTCTTCAGGCCTTTGTCGATGAGCCCCTGATCAGTCCTCTTCACCTTGAGCTCTCATCAATTGAGGAAGGAAATCTTCTCGCTCTTAAGATGTCACACATCCTGGGTGATGCTGTTTCCATGTTTTTATTCCTGAAAGCACTCATGGGTCATGAAGTGAGCACTGATGAGCTTTCGCTTAAGAAATTTCCCAAGAAAAAAGACACTCCTTTTCGTGATCTCCTGAACTCACAGCTGTGGCCACGCAAGGGCGCGATCAGTAGCCGCCGGAAAATTATCCGGGAGACATTTGTTCACGGTGAGCAGAATGGTCCGCTTCTGAATGATCTATTTCTCTATTCGCTTCTGGAGTCCATTCCTTATTCCCGAAAGTCCGTCTGGGTTCCGGTGAACGTGCGACAGGAATTCTGGAAAGGATTCGGGAACGGACTTTCAAGAATGCGGGTTTATCCTCCGCGCGGGTCAAATCTACCGGAGAAACTTGCTCACATCCGTAATCAAAAACAGCAGGCAATGATAAACGGTGAAGTGGCACTGCCCCCACAGAATTTCGATATCAAAAATCGCCATCAGCGCCTCCTTTACGAAATGTGGGTGCGTCGTCCCTGGGCCGATTGGGGGACTGTTTCCCTTTCTCATATCAGTAACCGACAGGGAATGATGGATGAGTTCTCCGAAGTCTGGGGAGTATCTAATCTCATGCCTGCCCATAACGGTGCGATCTTTGCCCTCACCAGCGGCGAAAAAACGGATTTCACCCTCACTTACGATCCTGTCGTTGCTTCTGATGAAGAGGCACGCAATCTCATGCGTGACTTTCTGTTGTGTCTGCGTGCAAAATTAGAGAAGTGATAAACGACATTTTAAGATTCTTCCTTCAATCAACCTTTTCAGTGATGGCAAAGTTCATCTCATGGGACAACCGTCTCCAGAGAGGCTCTTTCCGGAAGCGCTATGCTTTTTTCTACGGAAGAAACACGATTTCCACTTTTGCGCCTGCGGATTTCGAAGGACAGAAAGAACGCCTGAATCAGATGTATGAGAAGATGGCCTCGCCAAAATACCTCGCTCAGACATCCGGAACAACCAGCGAGCCAAAACTGCTGCCTTATGACCTCAAGAGAACCCGTCATCTTCAGAAAACATTTCTCCGTTCGATGATCACTCTCACTTCCGGATTCAAGGGGCCCAGGACTTTTTATGTCTTCGCGTCTCTTACAAAAGACAACTCTCTTACGTCCGGAATGATGGAAGAAAAAAATCCCGGCCGGCTTGAGCTGCTACAGGCGCCTTACCGCTACCTTCACACAAAAGAAGGACAGGGACTGATTGAGAGAGTGGGTGAACTCAGTGCACGCATCATGGTTCTCGTCATCACTCAACCGCGGTTTCTTTACGCCACAAATCCTTCCACCCTGACATTCTTTCTGAAAGAACTCGAAAACAACTGGAAAGATGTCCGGATTCACCTGAAGAAAATTCCTCCGGGGCTCATGCGCCTGAAAGATAATGATGGTGAGAGACGGATTATGAACTTTGTCATGCGCGAGAAGGCACCGACTCTCAAGGAACTTTTGCCTCATCTCACTGCTGTCATTACGTGGGACGGCGGATACGTAAAACCATTTCTGGACCAGCTGAAAGCGTCTCTTCCGGGAATAGCATTTCTTCCCATGTACTCCATGAGTACCGAGACAATTGAAACTCTTCCCCACAAGATCAATGATAAGATCCATTTTTTTCCTGTCTCCAAAGGAATGTATCCGGAATTCCATGAGCCGGGTTCTGAGAAAATTATCAGTCCCTTCGAGCTTGAAACCGGAAAAATTTACGAACTCATCGTTAGTGACGAGTGGGGTCTTCGCCGTTACTGCACGCGGGATCTGTTTCTTGTTAAAGGCATTGTGAATGGCCTCCCCGATCTTTCGTTTGTCCGGAGAAAAGGCATGACCTCCTCCCTTACGGGTGAAAAATTAACTGAAGAGCATGTCTTCGAGCTCTCGGGAATTCTTAAGAAAAAATTTCCTGAACTTGGCCATTCTTCTGTCTCAATGTTTCCGGTTTCTCAGAACGGAGAGTTTGGCTATGAACTCGCCATTGTCGGTAAGACTTCGGTCCCGGCGGCACTGGCGACCGTGGCCGATCAGGAACTGGGAAAGATCAATACCGAGTATGCCTCGAAAGTAAAATCAGGCAGGCTCAGAGTTCTTTCTACCCGTATCATGTCAGAGCAGGATCTTGCTTCGATTATGGGAAAAGAAAATCAATGGGAATCACAGTTCAAGGTACTTCCGCTCTATGAAAAACTCATCACTCGTTGAACTCAGCGAGTTCGTGAACGAACGTTCCTTCCGGACTGTCTCGTTTGACATCGATGGAACCGTGTATCCTATTCGTAAAATTCAGATTCGTTGGTGGAAGAAATTATTTGCTTCTCCGGCAAGAGCTCTGCGTTTTTATCAAATTAAAAGTACCTGGGAAAAGCGGCGGAAAGGCGGGGACACTCATATTCTCGCTGACGACATTAAGTTCTTCGAAGAATTTCTCACGGAAATGATGGATGAAAGTCTTGTTCCGGATGAGATCAGAGACTGGATCGCAGAACTAAAGAACTGCGAGATCGAAGTTTATTTTCTGAGCGATCATGGCGCAGCTGCGAAGCTTTC
>JAYVHR010000388.1:0-3988 GCA_043771075.1 Bacteriovoracaceae bacterium | reverse complement strand
ATCACGATGGATGCCACTGGTCCGAAGCATTTGAACCTCAATCTTTCGAGAGCGAAGTTCGAATCTCTGATCGATGACCTCATTGAGAAACTCGTTGCTCCTTGTAAAATGGCGATCAAAGATTCAGGTCTTTCACTCGCTGAGATTCACGAAGTGATTCTCGTCGGTGGTGCGACTCGTATGCCGATCGTTCAGGCGAAAGTAAAAGAGATCTTCGGTAAGGAGCCTTCGAAAGGTGTGAACCCGGATGAAGTAGTTGCTGCTGGTGCAGCGATTCAGGGTGGTGTTCTTGCTGGTGACGTGAAAGATGTTCTCCTCCTCGATGTAACACCGCTTTCCCTTGGTATTGAAACCCTGGGTGGTGTGTTCACGAAGATTATCGAGAAGAACACTACGATCCCAACTAAGAAATCACAGACGTTCTCGACTGCTGTTGATAACCAGCCAGCTGTATCTATCCACGTACTTCAGGGTGAGCGCGAGTTCGCGAATGATAACAAAACTCTTGGCCGCTTCGACCTGACTGGAATTTCCCCGGCAGCACGCGGAGTACCTCAGATTGAAGTTACTTTCGATATTGATGCCAATGGTATCGTGCACGTGACTTCAACAGACAAAGCGACTGGCAAGTCTCAAAACATCGTGATCACTTCGAACTCTGGTCTTACTGAAGAAGAGATCAAGAAAATGGTTCAGGATGCTGAGAAAAACCGCGAATCCGATCACAAACGTCGCGAAGTGGTTGATGCCCGTAACAATTTAGACAGCCTCGTGTTCGCCTCTGAGAAGGGGATGAAAGATGCAGGAGATAAAGTTCCTGCGGACAAGAAGGTTGAGCTTGAAGGAGCTATCAGTGAAGCAAAAACAAAACTCACCTCAGAGTCTCTTGACGAAATTAAAGCAGCTACTGAAAGACTTCAAAACGTCGCTCACAGCCTTGCCCAGTATATGTATGCCCAGCCAGGAGCAGAAGCTGGCGCGGGTGCCGGCCCGGAAGCCAGCGCCGATACAAAAACCGACAAGAAGGATGATGGGGACGATGTAGTCGATGCAGATTACAAAGAAGTCTAATTTTTAGAAACAGTTTTTCCTGAAGGCCCCTTACGAAAGTGAGGGGCTTTTTACATAGGTGTTATGAGTACAAAACGCGATTTATATGAAGTTCTCGGCATAGCTAAAGGCGCTTCAAAAGAAGAAATCAAAAAAGCTTACCGGAAACTCGCCATGCAACACCATCCTGATAAAAATCAGGGTAACAAAGAATCAGAAGCCAAATTCAAGGAAGCATCTCACGCTGCTGACGTCCTCCTGGATGACCAGAAAAGAAAAATGTACGACCAGTTCGGACATGACGGCGCTCAAATGGGCGGCGGACCGGGTGGTTTTGGAGGCGGTGGATTCCAAGGTGGAGACTTCGGCGATCTCGGCGATATTTTCGGAGATATCTTCGGAGACATTCTGGGTGGAGCACGAGGAGGCCAGCGCGGCGGACGCCGTGGTGGTAGACGTGTAGTTGCCGGGGATGATCTCCAGACTGATATGACTATCTTGTTTGAAGAAGCTGCTTTCGGCGTGGAAAAAGAAATTCAGATTACCCGTTCATGTGTCTGTGAAACTTGTCAGGGCTCAGGGGCCAAGAAAGGTTCAGGACCTGTGACCTGCGATATGTGCCAGGGGCACGGTGAAGTCAGACGCCAGCAAGGATTCTTCACCATCGCTCAGCCTTGTCCGAAATGTCATGGTCAGGGCCAGATGATCAAAGATCCGTGCGAGACTTGTCATGGTCGCGGTAAGAACAAGAAACGTGAAAAACTAAGTGTGAAAGTTCCGGCCGGAATTGATGAAGGCCAGCGACTGAAACTCACTGGTCAGGGTGATGCCGGAATGAACGGCGGACCTGCCGGTGATCTGTATGTTTTGATCAACATTCAGGAACACGAGTTCTTCAAGCGCGAAGAATATGATGTTCACTGTGAAGTCCCCATCAGTTTCTCCCAAGCTGCCATTGGGACTGAAATTGAAGTTCCTACACTTGGAGGAAGAGTTTCCATGAAGATCCCGGAGGGAACTCAGTCAGGTCAGAAAATGAAACTAAGAAACAAGGGTATTACCAAGCTGGGCGGATATGGATTCGGTGATCAGATCATTTCTATTCATGTTGAAACTCCGACTAAACTTAACAAAGAGCAGAGAGATCTTTTTGCTCGACTCGCAGAGCTAGAATCCAATACAAACCCAATGACCAAGGGTTTCTTTGACCGGGTTCGCGAACTTTTTCAATAAATCATCAGGGGAACTACGGTTCCCCTTTTTTTATCCTCCTCAATTTTTTGGCCACGGGTTAAACTCGACAGGATCATTCAGAACTAGGGGTTGTTATGCGTTATCTTTTCATTTGTTTGTTGGTGATTCTCACTGCCTGTGGAGGCGTGAAAACTGCTCAGAAACCAATCGATGAATCGGAAATTTCACCCGACGTGCGGATGAAACTTGATCAGGCGAGAGATCTCATTCGCGCTAATCAGCCAAAACCTGCCATCGCAAAACTTTCCGAATTGAATGACAACAATCTTTCGCCGGTGGAAAAAGCACTCAAATATAATCTGAAAGGTGTCACTCTTTTTAACCTTGGTGAAGTTCAGAAATCCATTCTCAATTTCCAGGTAGCAGAGAAATACACTCCCAAAGATTCGCAGCTTTTTTCTCAGGTTCAGCTGAACATGGCGAGCGGCCACTACATGATGAATGAGTACAACGAGCTGAAGAGCAGAATTGATCAGATCGATACGCGCTCACTCACTCCTGCTGAACTTAAAAAGTTCGCGCAGCTGGAACTTGCTTACGGAACGAAATTTAAGAACGACATGATGATCGTAAGCTCTTCCGCTAATCTTATTTCTGATGCAAAAACTTTTGCTGAAGTTCAGGGCTCAAGTGTTTATGCGCCGATGAAAGAGTCTTACGAAAAACTTTCTCCCGGTGACAGAATTAACGTACTTGAAAAATTTAACGGCACGACTAATCTCGCGACCGCATATCTCGCACGCACGGAAATTGAGTCAAGGCTGGTGGCTGGAGATAAATCCGGCGCCGGTGATATCGTTAGCTGGCTCAGGACTCAGTATGCTGGCAATGAAGAAGTGAATATGTTCCTTAAAGAATATGATCTTCGCATTTCAAACTCTTCACGCATCAGCGTTTCTGATATCGGCCTCGTCCTGCCTCTGACTGGGGAAAAAGCCTCCTTCGGACAGAAGGCCCTCGCCGGAGTGGATACAGGACTTAAAGTCATGGGTCTTGCTGAGAATATCAAAATTCACACTAAGGACTCTCTGGATTCACCTGCTCGCGGAGCAGAGGCCGTGCTTGAACTTATCCGAGAAGATAAAGTGTCGATGATTATCGGAGGACTTTTTCCTGAATCGGCCACTGCTGAATATCTGGAAGCAAGAAAATTTGGTGTTCTTTATATTTCCCTCTCTCAGATCAATCTCCCGAAAGAAGAAAAGAATCATCATCTTATTGAAGTTCAGGGTTCCATCGAATCGCAGGTTGCCACACTTCTGTCGGATGAAATGATCAACAAGTTTGGTCCCCGTATTGGAGTCATCTATCCTGAAAACGAAGGTGGCAAAGCTTATCTCGAAGAGATTTGGAGAAAGAGCAGCCAGAAAAATATTCAGGTCACAAGCATTGCAGGATTCCCTAAGAACTCTCATGATTACCGCGAAACTGCACAGTTGTTCCTTGGTCTTAAATATCCGCGCGAAAGATCAGAAGAATTGAAGATTCTTGAAGACGTTTACGAGCATGAAAGATCTTCTATCCGGAGAGTTCAGACTCTTCCACCAGTCATTGATTTTGACTGGGTATTCATCGCCAGTTATCCGCATGAAGCCACTCAGTTGATTCCGACACTTGGTTACTATGATGCCACCAGAATTAAGCCAGTCGGCGTTCCAAGTTGGGTTTCTAAATCCATGGTGAA
>JAYVHR010000387.1:0-2257 GCA_043771075.1 Bacteriovoracaceae bacterium | reverse complement strand
CTCCAGCAATTTGATGAACTCGTTATTAAGCTGAAAAAACTCGCTCCCATTTTCGAGAAAGAACTCAGGATGTAATATGGCCCGTGCCGAATTCGTTCGCGTGATGTTTAACGACATCTCTCACAAGTACGATCTCTTGAACGACGTACTGTCTGCAGGTACTCACCGCCTGTGGAAGAAAAATTTCGTTACCCTCGCTTCAAAAAACAATCCGAAGAAAGTACTCGATTGCGCCACCGGAACCGGTGATATTGCTTTCATGCTCGAAAAAAGAGGTGCAGTAGTCACCGGTCTCGATTTTTCTGAGAACATGATCGCGCATGCTAAGGAACGCGCTTCGAAAGCAAACTCCGGGGTTAATTTTCTCGTGGGTGATATCCAGAAGCTTCCTTTTCAGGAAAAGGAATTCGATGCCGTGACGATTTCGTTTGGTATCCGCAATGTCGAAAGTCTCGAACTTGGTCTGAAAGAACTTGGCCGAGTAGCAAAGTCTGTTCACATCCTCGAGTTCGGCCAGCCGAAAAACGCTCTCTATAAAAAAGCATACTTCACTATGCTCAAGGCCTACGTTCCTGTTTTCGGGTTAATCTCAAAGCGTGGGGATGCCTACGAATACCTGATTGCGACTTCCGAGACATTTCCTTCGGATGAGAATTTCCTCGCAATCATGAAAGCGAATACAGAGTTTACTCACTATCGTTCGGTTCCGGTTTTTGGCGGTATTGCTTACATGTACTCAGCCTGGAGTGAAGAATGATCTCCCCTCTTTTTAATTCCGCAGACTGGAACGAAGTTACAGAATTTAAATTCACAGATATCACATTCCATAAGGCCAAAGAG
The DNA here is from genome assembly GCA_043771075.1 of Bacteriovoracaceae bacterium. Lineage (GTDB taxonomy): Bacteria > Bdellovibrionota > Bacteriovoracia > Bacteriovoracales > Bacteriovoracaceae > Peredibacter. The sequence continues at coordinate 1,417 of JAYVHR010000387.1, read as the reverse complement.
ACTGGTGCTGTCCGCATTGCTTTCAATCGTCCGGATCTGAGAAACGCTTTCCGCCCTCAGACCGTTGATGAATTACTCACGGCCCTCGAATGGTCTCATCGTCAGAATAATGTTGGAGTCATTCTCCTCACCGGAAATGGTCCATCATCGAAAGACGGTGGCTGGGCCTTCTGCTCTGGTGGCGATCAGAACGTCCGCGGAAAAGCTGGCTATGAATACAAAGAAAATAAACCGGGAATGCCAACGGCCCATGGTCGTCTTCATATTCTGGAAGTTCAGCGCATGATCCGCTTCATGCCAAAAGTTGTGATCGCCCTAGTACCCGGTTGGGCCGTTGGTGGCGGACACTCTCTGCACGTCGTGTGTGACATGACGATTGCTTCAAAAGAACACGCGATCTTCATGCAGGCTGATGCCAATGTGGCGAGTTTTGATGGTGGATTCGGTTCAGCATATCTCGCCAGACAAGTGGGACAGAAACGCGCTCGCGAAGTGTTTTTCCTTGAGCAACAATATTCTGCTGAAGAAGCTTTTCAGATGGGCATGGTGAATAAAGTTGTTCCTCATGCAGATCTTGAAAAAGCTGGACTTGAATGGGCCCGCACTATCTGCACGAAATCTCCTACAGCAATCCGCATGCTGAAATTCGGCTTCAACCTTATTGATGACGGTCTTGTGGGGCAGCAGATATACGCCGGCGAGGCCACCCGCCTCGCTTACGGAACCGAAGAAGCTCTTGAGGGGAGAAACGCCTTCCTTGAAAAAAGAAAACCGGATTTCGAAAATTCACCCTGGATTTACTAATGCCAATTCTTGAAGGTGATTTTCCCGAAAAAGGTGCCTTCCTGAAAAACCCCGAGGGTGACACTCTCATTCTGGGAACCGGTGGTCATTTCGATGTCGTGAAAAACTTTTCTCCTGAATCTCAGGAAGTTTTTTATCTGAAAGATTTTTACTCAGACACATTCCTCCGTTACTCACCTGATAAAATTTATCATTTATCTCTCAAAGATGTTTCTACTCTTATCAATGAGCTGGAGTCGGCCCGTCCCGTTTTCCAGAGTCTCGGCACTGAAGACCGGATTTACGAAGACGATTTCCAGGATCTTCTGAAATCGTTCTCGGGAGTACTCCGGAAGGTAGTCATGATTTCGCGCGAGAATTTCATCGCACAAGGTTCGGAGAAAACAATTCCGCATCTTATCCGGAAGGCCCTCAGTTTCGGGACTGGATGTCCTTATGGTCTGTGGGGCAGTGACTTCGGAATCATAGGTTCCACTCCGGAAGAACTCTTCACTCTTAAGAAAGGGCTTCTCACGACTCACGCCCTGGCCGGGACTTCGATAAAGGGTTATGAGAAAGAACTCATGAATTCCCAGAAAGATCTTTTAGAACACAATCTCGTGGTTCAGGATAT
>JAYVHR010000386.1:0-5820 GCA_043771075.1 Bacteriovoracaceae bacterium | reverse complement strand
TAAAAACTACGGTCACACAAAAGACACAGTGAAGCCGCAGGTCGATCTCTACACTCTGAAGAACAATAAACAAGTAATCGTTCTCGCAGAAGGCCGTCTTGTAAATCTTGGATGTGCTACAGGTCACCCAAGCTTCGTGATGTCAGCTTCGTTCACGAACCAGGTTCTTGCGCAAATCGAACTTTGGGAAAACGCTTCGAAGTATGACAAGAAAGTTTATATGCTTCCTAAAACCCTCGATGAGAAAGTGGCCCGCCTCCATTTGAAGAAAATCGGAGTCGAGCTGGATACTTTAACTCCGGTACAATCTGAGTACCTGAGTGTTTCTGCATCTGGTCCATACAAACCAGAATACTACCGCTACTAATCTTTTCAATGAGGGGCCGCTTTTTAGCGGCCCTTTCTTTATCTTTATTTTCTTCAGAAGCTCTTAAGTACAAGTAATAAATTCTAAGCGGTCTAATAGAAACCAGAATATGGAGGTTCTATGAAATACCTATTAGTTTCACTTCTTCTTATCTCAAGCTCTGCCTTCAGCAGAACCTATGATTTAAAAAACAGATTTGGAGTCGGTGGCGGTGCCGGTTGGACTTTTCCGATTGGTGGCGGGGATTTCAATGATCTCGTGGATGATGAGATGACTTATAATTTCCATCTTCGTTATCAAATGAGTGCATCAGACGCTCTCCAGTTAAATTATCAGGACTACGAATTTGAGGACACTGATCTTGGGGCCAATGTTATTGATCTGATGTGGATCAATCGTCTTAATGAATATGATCGGCTTACACCGATCTTTGGTCTCGGCGCCGGTGTCGCCGACTTCCATGACCTGAGTGGATTTCGCGATGATCTCAAGTTCGCCGGACGTTTTCGTTTTGGTTTCGAATATGCGCTGACCGATGATTTATTCGCTTCAGTGACTGCTGATTATCAGTACATCGGAATGATGCCTCACCAGAGTGAAGACGATGATAATGATAAACGCCAGTTTCCCGGTAAAGAAGTTCATGCTCTCGTGCCACAAGCAAATCTCACCTGGTACTGGGGTCACGATAAACAGGCCGGGGAAAGTGATTCTAAACCTTCACCAGTAGTTGCTCCGGTAACAGCTGCAGCTGTTGTGGATTCAGATGGTGATGGAGTTTCTGATCCGATGGATAAATGTCCGGCAACTGCAACAGGCTCGACAGTGAATGCTTACGGATGTCTGCCGGATGAGAAAGCAAATGTTGAACTTGAAGTACTTTTTGCCAGTGGAAATGCGACCATCCCTCCTGCTTCACAACTCGCAATTCAGGACCTGGGAAATTTCATGAGAAATCATACTGAGACCAAGGTGGAAATCCAGGGACACACTGATAACACCGGAAATAAAACCCGCAACAAGGCACTCTCTCAGGAACGCGCCAATGCCGTCAGGACTTACCTGGTGGAAAAAATGGGTGTTGAGGCTAGCCGGGTAACTGCTTATGGTTACGGCGACGAAAAACCGGTCGTCAATAATGGTTCCACAGAAGGTCGTCATAAAAACCGCAGAGTGATGGCCGTCATCTCGCAATAAATGCTATGATCGGAGGCGAATAAGGAGTCATCATGAAACTCTTCATAGCCTCTGATCACGCTGCCTTTAATGAAAAACAGGCACTCTTCGAATATCTGAAAAAAAATCACGACATTGTTGATCTGGGGACTCACTCTCTGGAATCAACCAATTATCCTGAGTGGACCAAAAAACTCGTCGAAAATGTTCTGAAGGAAAAAACTTTCGGCATTCTTTTATGTGGGTCAGGAATTGGTGTCTGCATGGCCGCCAATCGTTATGCCGGAATCAGGGCCGCTCTCTGCCGTGATGAAGACGATGCGAAGATGACCCGCCAGCATAACAATGCCAACGTCCTTTGCATGTCAGGAAGAAAAACAGATGTGGAGCTTTTAAAGCGCATGACTGACATCTTCCTCGCCACTCCTTTCGAGGGGGGAAGACATCAGATGAGGATTGATCAGTTCGATTCTCTCGGGGAATAATACTACTCGGTAGCTTCCAGTCTTTTCCACGCCGATGAACGATAGCGATTTGAGATAATATCAAAGATCGCTGTTTCGGGAGCGTTTCTTACGTCAGCATTACTGATGGCCTTCTCGGCATATTCCTCAACCTGCACTCCACCTTCTGGATTAGCCGGTTGCATGCCCGGAAGGCTAAAAGATGATTCTGCGGACGCGGAAGTAGGGGAGAAGCCGCCATTTCCGCGATACCCACCTGATACTTCAAAGTCTTTCATTTCTTTTCTCAGCGCACTTGGAATTTTATCCAGAGCCGAAGCCGTCGATCCTCCCATGAGACCACCTGATGGAGGACCTGATGGTGAGCCTGCCGCCGCGAGGTTTGCAATCGCAGGAGGTACAAGCCCCTGCAAAGAGTCGGCAGCAGCTTTCTGAGTTGGTGTTAGTTTCACGTCCGGAATTGCATCACCTTTAATCTGAACTTTCCCAAGTTTACCTGCGAGGTTTGCCTGAAAGGCATTTAACTTCGCTTCATCAAATTGACTTGGATCGAGTAACTGAAGTCCCTGGTTAGCATCGTTGATAAAATTAGCACCGAGACCAAGTCCCGCTTTCCCGATACTGATTTTTGATGAAAGACAGGTATTGGTTTTTTTACATCCGCAGCTCGCATCCAATGAAACTTTTCCTGCGACCTGAACCGCGCAACCAAAGTTTGAAAGTGGGCCGTCAAATTTCCCTTTATTGAGAACGCAGACTTCGTTGTACTGACCTGGATAAAGCTTGATGGAAGTTTTCTCAGCACAGAAGCATGAAGTTCCTGTCCACGGATTACAGTCTCCGGCCTTCGGAAGTGAGTCGATGACTTCCTGGACTTTCTTCGCGGCATTGGCGTGCTTATCAGCTTTCTTTTTGTAAAGGATGGTAAGAGCACCAGCTCCCGCCATTTTTGCAATAGTCATAGCTCCGGGATCCAGTCTGTCTGTCAGGAGCATACCTACGTAACAGGCGGTCGTTACTCCGTAAGCCACGGATTGTTGCGTGGCTGTTTTCTTTCTTGTTTTATGTGCTTCTTTTAATTGAGCAAGTGCTGCTAACTGAGGATCAAGATTGGCGGTTTCCTGAGAGGCCTGCTTCTGTCCACCCATCTGAGTCAGCATAGAGATGGCTTCGTAAGCGATTGGTATGTAAATGCAGTAATCTTTTTTCGGAGTTTTTGCCGCTTCTCCAGCAGGAGGCGTAGTTCCGGTTGGCGCAGGCGTAGTTCCGGTTGCCGGAGGAGTAGTTGTTGATGCTGTAGAAGATGAACTACCACCTCCGGCCCCTTTCATGAACATCGGGCCCAGACCAAAAAGAAGCACATACATTTTACCGATCTGGTCTTCGAGGCCGCCACCAACTTTACTAGGATCGCAGCCTTTCAGAGTTTTATTATCACAACCTTCTTTGATCTTTTTTTCCTGCAGACCTTTGTGAACAAATGTCTGAGCTTCATCATTTTGTGAATCAGTCAGCTGGGCCGTTTCGGAAAATGTAGAATCGAGTGAATCGGGATTATCCACGGTCTGGGCGATCGACTGAAGAGTGAGGGAGAGACATAAAACGAAGGTTAAAATTTTCATAAGATTCCTAGTGTGAGTGTATTTTATCACTCATAAGACTCCCTCATAGACGGTGAATTTCTTCCCCGCGAGGAAGTATGTAAAATCGGGGACTTAAGCATTAGTCTTCTCTAGGCCCTGGCAAGGCGAGTGCAACTAATATTTATCGTTTGACGGTTATCCGGGGGGTGAGTAGTTTATTAGCATGTTAGACAAAAAGCCCTCTATTCAGCACACGCATGACAATGATCTTACTCATTCCATGGTTCATTACCTTCTCGCTATTCATAAGCTGAAAGAGTCGAAGGGTTACGCTCGTGTGACGGATATCGCGCATGAGATGGGACTGACGAAGGGGTCTGTTTCGACGGCCCTCACGAATCTGAAAAAACGCGAACTGGTCATTGAAGATGAAAGTAAATTTCTTTCACTTTCTTCTTCCGGCCACGAAGCTGTTCACGGCATTCTTTCTTCGCGCACTTTGCTTTTTTATTTCCTGAAAGACATCATCGGTGTTGATGAGGAAATCGCTCATAAAGATTCATGCCTGATGGAACATCTCATGAGTGCTGAAAGCCGCGAGAAATTTTTCAATTTCATGAAAGTTCTCTGCTCTGACGAAGTCAAAGGCATGAACTTCAGCACTGGTTTTGATTTTTCAAAATTTGAGCATCAGCATGATTTTGAAGAGATTCAGAAGGGCGACACTTATCTCAAGTCGGAATGAAGTTTTCCGATCTCTGGAAGAAAAGTGACTCTGCCTTCCGAAAAAATCTTCTCATCTATCTCGCTTCCTATTTCCTGGTCCTCTTCAATTATCCTCTGATTCGTGCCTCAGGAACTTCGTTTTTCTTTGAGGCATTCGGCGCAAAATCATCTCCGATGGCAATGCTTGTATCTGTTTTCTTCCTGGCATTCGCCATCATGGTTTGCAATAGAATTCAGGTAAACGCGACAGTTCAGAAAGTTTTCTTGCTCGCTTCCATGGTTTCCGGACTTTTGTTTATCGGTGGCACACTGGGATTTCTCGGTGGGATCAACGTCTTTTCATATGTCCCGTTTGTGTGGAAGGAAATTTACATAGTCCTCCAGGTCCATCTTCTTCTCGCTTATGGAAATACTTATTTTACGCGTGATGAGTTCAAGCGTCTGATTGGTCCGGTGGGTGCCGCCGGCAGCATAGGGGGAATTCTTGGCGGGGTACTGACAAGTTATATGAGCCGAGAATGGGGTACAACTTCCGTCATGTGGACAGGAGTTGCATTTATTTTTCTGCCAGCGATTCTTTTTCTTTTTACCCGTCCTGTAATTTCCAAAACGGAGGAAAAGAAAGTTTCTCCACTGAGTTCGCTGGATACGGCCGGTATCAGGAAATATGTATTTTACGTAGCCATGGTTGTTTTCCTCACTCAGTTCGTCATCAATATTGCTGACTTCATGTTTCATCTGGAATTTGAAAAAACCATTTCTTCCTCTGCGGATCGGACGGCCTATCTGGGGCAGCTGTACTCCCTGACTAATCTTCTCACTCTGGTTTTTCAGGTGGCGCTTCTTCCGGTCATATTGCCCAGGGTTTCAGAAAGAAATTTTCATCTTTTCATTCCCATTTCTTACGTTATTTCCATTGCCCTGATGCTGACGGGTTCCGGCATCGGACTTCTTCCGATCGCGGCCCTGTTTACGTATCTCAAGGCAGCGGATTATTCACTTTTCAGCTCGGGGAAGGAGATTCTTTACCAGCCGCTAAAACCTCTTCAAAAGTATGGGGCGAAATATCTCACCGATATGCTCGTGTATAGAGCAGGGAAAGCCGTCGTGGCCCTGGTCTTGATTTATCTCCAGTCATCCAGCATCCTTAATATGCTGATGTTCATTTTTTTAGGTATCTGGATCTTTTTGATCATCAAGCTATTCCAACTTCACCGACAACTTTTCAGCTGAGGAAATTATGCGAAACCCACTTCTTGAAACCCCGACTGCTCGCCACGGGGCATATCCATTTGACGTCATCAAAGCAGAACATTTTCTTCCCGCACTAAAGGAAGCTGTAGGTGCGGCAAGAACGAAACTAGAAGATTATAAAAAACAAACCGGTTCAACTTTTCAGCATGTAATTGTTGAACAGGGTGATATCTCAGATCAGGTGAATTATATTGCGGGAGTATTTTATAATCTCCATTCGGCTGAATGCACGGAAGATCTGGAAAAGATT
>JAYVHR010000385.1:0-3196 GCA_043771075.1 Bacteriovoracaceae bacterium | reverse complement strand
AGAGTATGCCCATCCATCACCGGCATATGAACATCCAGAAGAAATGCATGAGGATGATTTTCTTTCAATACCATTGGATATTTTAAGGCATCGTTACAGCCTATGACATTGAAGTTATCTTCCAGCAGATCTTTCCAGACTTCGATGTTCTGAATCTGATCATCGAAATAGACGAGAGTCCATTTCATAAAGTCTTCCTGATTAGCTGAGCGCCGATGCCTTTGGCGATCTGGATTTCATATGTCCAGTTCACGAGCTTATTATTCAGGTTGAAGACATGAGTATGTATCGTAGCGTCCTGAACGGTGGTTCCTTTCCAGACGTGTTCCGTAATCAATTCTTTGGAAAGTGAATCCGGATAATGGCGAAGGGCGAGAGTGAGAATTTTCAGTTCAATAAATGTCAGCGGGATTTCCTGCTCACCTAAATAAGTTTTTAGCAAAGTAAGATTTATTTTGAGAGTATCAAATTCAATCACATTCCGGTGGCTCTGGAAGAACTTCATTTTCCCTTTAATTCGGGCCAGGAGTTCCATCGGAGGAACAGTTCTGGAAATAAAATCCACGGCACCAAGTGTGAGCGATTTGATCCGCGCTGCCTGGGAATCATCCGTCGAAATAAAGAAAATGGGACAGCCATTAAAGCCCGGCGTATTCATGATTTTCTCATACAGACTGAAACCATCACCTTCGGGCATATGGAGATCCAGCATGATGCAGTCAAATTTCTTTTTCCGGAGTTCAGCAAGAAAGAGATCCTGCTTGAGGAATGCGTGAACCTGAAAATCCTGCTCGAGGATTGTGACTATGCAATCAAGATTGTGTTTGCTGTCGTCAACACAGGCAATCTCGAGCTTCATGTTACTTCAACCGGTCTTCCAGCTTCATAGCCAGTGTTGGGCTCGCAAACTTCATCAGAGCTGTCTTGTTGATAACTTTATCAAAATGTTTATCTGATTTACTGAAAAAATATCCGGCGACATCCTGATCTTTCAGAAAGATTGTGTGTCCCTTGGTGTCAAACTTGCGGAGGATGAATTCAGAATCAAGGAATAGAATATCCCTGATCGTGAAGTTCTTCGAGATGTACATAATGATGCAATAATCAGAAAGCTCCGCGAGAGATTTCTTGATCTTCACACCTTTCGGAGAAGTAGCATCATGCCAGTGAACTTTTACTTCCACTGTTTTGTCAGCTTCCGTCTTGAAATCAAATCCTCTTTGCGAAGATGACTTGATCTGATGAAGGCCGAAAATAATTTTGGCGTACCACTCTCCCAGCTGAATCGGAAGATTCTTTCCGTTCATCAGGACTTTGTGATCCTTCAGAATCTGAAATGTCTGGTGAACAACTTCCACTGTATCAAAAATAGCTTTCTGATCAGGGAGATGAAGAATCCCAAGATTCTTCATGACCTTGCTTGAAAGACGTTTATTGAATTGATTCTGATACCAGCTGTCGAATTCATTGATTTCTAAAAAATCATACGAACTGAAAACGAATCCGTGGGATTTGAGAATTCCTATTCCAGAAATTTCCGGCAGCTCTTTCATGAGGAAGCTCAGTGGGACATATTCCCGATCATTGCTTCCGCGGACAAAGACTGTGTCTTTGTCATAGTCGGAACTGCCATGAGTTGACCCAGAAAACTTCTGGGAGACCTCATAGACTTGGTCTTTTAACACGGTGTAACCTTTTAAATTAAATTACACCCATTCTATCACGTGGCGGTTTAAATCTCCAGCGCAAGAACATCCTGATCGAAGTCCAGAATCGTCTTGGCCGTCGACAGGTTGTGAATCAGGTAGTTTGCGCAATACACTCGGAAATCAGTGATTTTCGATTCGTAAAACTTTTTGTCATCAGCACTTACAGCACTGCCAATATTTTTGTCGGCCAGGACGGCTGATTCACAAAGTCTCCAGGCGATGACGAGTTGTGACGCAAATTGGAGAAAATCAGTACAGTTCTGCAGCACGAGGTTCATTTGATTATTTTTGGCATAACCAGTGATAGTTCCCATGATCTGTTGGGCACTGCTCAGGACCTTCTGCATAAGATCTTTCTCTTTCTTAAACTTCGTCTCATCCAGTTGTGCCATCGTTTTCATAATATCTTCCGTAAGCCAGGTGAGAGTTTTTCCCTGATCTTTCAGGATTTTTCTCATGACGAAATCAATCGCCTGAATCGCGTTAGTACCTTCATAGATTGTGGCGATTTTTGTATCGCGGACAAACTGCTCCACTCCGTATTCAGTACAGTAACCGTACCCACCGTGCTGTTGAACGGCGTCGACAGCAACCTGGAAACCCTGTTCCGAGCAGTAGGCCTTACAGATGGGCGTAAGCAGAGAAATCATGCTTTCGTATTTGTGATCCGTCTTCGCGTGATCAAAAAGATCACCGACATAAAGGAGAAGAGACCGCATCCCACGGGACATCGCTCTCATTCTGAGCATCGTACGGCGGACATCCGGATGGTTCGCGATTTCTTTTCCAAACTGCGCTCTTTCTTTCACGTATTTTTCGGTCATCATGTAAGCGAGATTTGCCTGCGCTTCACCCTGGATTCCGCAATAAAGTCGTGCCTCGTTCATCATGATGAACATGGTTTCCATTCCGTGAAACTCTCCACCAATCAGCCAGCCTTCCGACTGACCATCCTGGCCGAATTGAATTTCACAAGTTGCAGAAGCATGGATTCCCATCTTGTGTTCAATCTTAGAGCAGATCACATTGTTGGAACCATCGAGTGATCCATCTGCCTTAATCTTGAAACGGGGAACTACGAAGAGTGAAATTCCTTTCGTCCCGTCAGCGCCTCCCGGAGTTCTAGCGAGGACAAGATGAATATTATTCTGATAGAGGTCTGATTCCCCTGAAGAAATAAAAATCTTCGTTCCCTTAATGGCATACTTTCCATTGCCGAGAGGCTGAGCAGTTGTGCGAAGGGCACCAACATCTGAACCGGCACCGGCTTCCGTCAGACACATTGTCCCGCCCCACTCACCGGTCATCATTTTAGGAACGATCGTATTTTTCATGAAGTCATCACCCTTCAACCAACACACGTTCATCGCTGCACGGGTGAGACCGGGGTACATCGTCCACGCACAGTTGGCACCGGTACCAAGTGAAAGACAGGCAACATACAAAGCTTCCGGCACCGCGGTTCCGCCGATTTCTTCCGGGAGAGC
>JAYVHR010000384.1:0-5911 GCA_043771075.1 Bacteriovoracaceae bacterium | reverse complement strand
TCTTGGCAGACTTAACTAGCTTATCCAGTTTTGCCTGAAGAGAATTGAGTTCTTTCTTGTGGCTATCGAGGAATTTTTTTGCTTTCGCTTCAACTTCAGCTTTTTCTTTCTGAAGTTTTTTCTTCATATCCTGAAGATCGCGATCAACCAGTTTGTTCCAGTCTTTCTGAGCTTCTTTCATTTTAGCGTTGAGAGTGGCCTTGATTTCAGTCACGTTCACATCATTGATGAATGTCTGAACATTTGATTTGATTTCGTTGATCTTGCCCATAACTTTTGTTTTCGTGTCTTCTGTTGTTGTGTTCTCGTCGCTCATGATTTTCTCCCTATGAAAGATGGTAATTCAGGTTTTTGCTAATCGGTATTCTGTACCCAAATCCAAAGCTTTTCGCCTTAATTTTTATGATGGGACAGAACTGAGCTCTTTTATACTCTGATTTCAGGTAGAGGTTAAGAGTTTTCATGATCTCTTCTTCGGTGAAACCTAATCCTGACAATTCTTTCTTCCCGTAACGATAGGAGAGAATGCCCTCAAGCATCGGATCCAGTCGCGGATACGGAGGCAGAGAATCCTGGTCGAGCTGGTTCTGACGAAGCTCGGCCGAAGGTCCTCGATCAATAATCCCCGGCGGAATCGGCTCGCTGTATTTACCATTTATATAGCGGGCAAGCCGATAAACCTCTGTTTTATAAAGATCACCTAAGATTGAAATGGCCCCGACAGAATCACCGTATTGAGTGGAGTAGCCGACAGCCAGCTCGGATTTATTGGAAGTATTGACTACCATAGCACCCGTCTGATTGGAGCGGGTGTAGAGAAGTGTTCCGCGCAGACGACTCTGGACGTTTTCGTCGATGAGGCCTTCAAATTTGTCACTGAAAGTCTGGGTGAATGCGTTTTTGACCGTCGCATGCAGGAATTTTATCGGAAGATGGCGAAGGGGAATCTTAAGTCGACGACACATATCTTCACAAAGCTGTGTCGAAAGACTCGCAGAATGAATACTCGGCATGTAAATCGCTTCTACATCCTGGCCCTCTTTCAGGGCGAGTTTGACGATGGCCAGAACAAGTGCGGAATCAAGTCCGCCGGAAAGTGCGACGAGAAATTTCCTGAATCCCGATTTGCGTGCGTATTCCTGAAGACCGAACTTGAGAGCTGTCAGGATGTCTTCGCATTCTTCATCGGTCCAGGTTTCAAGCTCCGCAGGTTTTTTTGAATGATCGAGCCGCGGAGAGAAAAGCCCTTCCCAGGTATTTTCCGGGAGAAACACCGGTTCCACTTCATAACGGCCTTGAAGTTTTTCGATTTCTACCGCCTGCACTTCTTTCTCAAATGATTTCATCGCGAGCGAGACGTTTTCTCCGGAAACAATGAAGCTCGAGCCGTCAAAAAGAATTTCATCCTCACCGCCTACGCGGTTGAGGTAGAGAAACGGACACTTGAATTTGAGACTGATGGATTTCGCGCGCTCAAAACGCTTTTTCTTTTTCCGGTCATCAAAAGGTGACGCCGAAAGATTCACGAGCATTTTCACCGGAAGATTTTTCTCCTTCATCTCGCGGTACATGAGATCGCAGGGATCCATCTGATGGAACGAGCTGGCCCACATGTCTTCGCAGATATGAAGAGCGAGGAGATTTTCCTGGAAATCGTAAAAACAATTACCGTTACCAGGGACAAAATATTTCTGTTCATCAAAGATGTCGTAATTCGGAAGGAGGCGCTTGGTATAAATTTTCCGGAGGCCAACTCCAGGTACGGCCTCGAAAATAACGTTCTCGATTTTATGCGGAAGCATGTTCGTTTCGAGTTCATAATTTAAACCCGGAACGAGACCTCTCCATTTATCCATTCTTGGCAGTGACTTTAACCACGCATCGATATTTTTATGATGATCGAGATAGGCATCGATGAACGCGCGCTGAAGACACAGATCTGCGAGTGGATATCCCGTCAAAAATAATTCCGGAAAGAGATGGAGTCCGTCACCCTTGAGATTTTCTCGCAGATAGCCATCGATCGCCTTGAAATCCGCAAGCGTATGGTGGGTCTGGTGAAGGATGATGGTAGACATAAGTGCCTCTTTACTTGACACATAGCGATTAAAAAGGTTATTTGGTCGGTTCATTATAGCAAAAGTTCTGCACCAAAGAGAGTGAATCATGGCCATGAAACGTGTTCTTGTGATTGGCGCCGGTCTGGCGGGCTCAGAAGCTGCTATGTTTCTTGCCCGTCACAATATTCAGGTCGTGCTGGTCGAGGGAAAAACCATTCAGCTTAACCCGGCCCAGAAAATTTCTACTTTTGCTGAACTTGTCTGCACCAATTCTCTCAAGTCGATGGAACCCACTTCGGGTCACGGCATCCTGAAAAATGAAATGAAGGCAATGGGCTCGCTCGTTCTCGAATGCGGCGCTATTCACGCAGTTCCCGCGGGAGATGCTCTCGCCGTTGATCGGGAGAAGTTTTCTGCTGAAATTACAAATCGTTTATCTCAGCATCCGAATATCCGTGTAGTTTCTCTTGAAGCCGATGATCCGATTGCTCTCATGAAGCATTTTGAATGCGACTTTGTGATCGTGGCGACCGGGCCCCTTACGACAACGAAACTTGAGACATGGATCAAGGAAATGTCCGGCGATGATTTCTATTTCTACGATGCTATTGCTCCGGTCGTGGATGCCGATTCACTGGATCTCACGAAACTTTATTTCAAGGATCGTCACAAGGATATGGAAGAGGGCGGAGATTATCTCAACTCGCAGATGAATAGAGAGCAGTACTACGCTTTCGTTGAGGCCTTAGCGACCGCGGAGAAAGTTCCGCAGAAAGATTTCGAAGACTGGAAGTTTTTTGAATCGTGTCTACCGATAGATCTCATGGCCGAACGCGGGAAAGATACGGCTCGGTTCTCCTGCATGAAACCGATTGGTCTCGAGCCGGATATCGAAGGCAAATGGCCTTACGCCGTTGTTCAGCTTCGGAAAGAAAACCTTCTCGGGTCTGCCTACAATCTGGTGGGTTTTCAGACCCGTCTCACATACAAAGAACAAGTTCGTGTATTCCGGATGATCCCTGGTTTAGAGAATGCTAGTTTCATTCATCTGGGATCCTGCCACCGGAACTCATTTCTCAATGCCAGAAAACTTCTGAACAATGATCTCTCTTCGAAAAAATACCCGGAGCTCTATTTTGCGGGCCAGATCACAGGTGTTGAAGGTTATACCGAGTCGGCCAGCATGGGTCTTTATGTGGCCTATCAGGTTCTCCGGAGAATTAAGGGCCAGGAGCCGGTCGTTTTCCCTGTGGAAACGGCCATGGGGGCGCTCGTTAATTACATCATGACTATTGAGAAGCCGTGCCCATCCAATATCAATTTCGGACTTCTTCCAACTGTAGAACTCACTAAAGAGCAGAGAAAAGGTGACCGGAAACGGGTGAAGAAAGAGCTCGTCTCAAAACGCGCGCATGATGTTTTCCAAAACTTCTATTCCGGGACTATAGTTTCCACGCTAAACTAAGGCATGGGCGGAACTTTTCTTATTCTCGTTGCTGCATTCCTCTGGGCGCTCGATACGCTCATCCGTTACCCGCTGGTAGAAAGCGGACTCTCTCCCATCACAATTGTTTTTTATGAGCACGTTATCCTCGCGCTCATCTTCGGCTGGGGAGCGGTGGCAGCTTTCAGGAGAATCGGCGAACTCAAAGTCGCGGATATCTTTTCGTTCTTTGTTGTTGGCTGCATCGGATCGGCTCTGGCGACTGTTGCATTCACGGAATCATTCCATTTCTTAAATCCATCATTAGTAATCCTTCTTCAGAAACTCCAGCCGGTGATTGCCATTTTCCTCGCGGCCATTGTCCTGAAAGAACCGATCGATAAAAAGTTCATTCTCTGGGCCGCGTTTTGTATGATTGGTGGACTACTTGTTTCTTCCCCTGACATTGAGCGCTTTTATCACCTGATGGTCAGTGATTTCAGTCTCGTCGTTTCTGACTCCGCTGTCAGAGGCTACGTTCTCGTTCTCATTTCGATCGTTGGATGGGGAAGTGCCACTGTCTTCGGGAAAAAACTCACATTGGCCGGATTCGATACGCGCGCGATCCTTTCCGGTAGGTTTCTCGCGGGGCTTTTAGCTCTTATTCCATTTGTCACCTGGAACAGAAGCCTTATCCTTCCGCACGGCGAAGATTATCTCCGGATTTTCATCATGGTTTTCATCTCCGGTGCGCTGGGGATGTATTTCTACTATCAGGGTCTGAAGCGCATCAGTGCCAAGACAGCGGCAATTGCAGAAATGTTTTTTCCTTTGTTCGCCATCATCGTGAACTGGATTTTCCTCGGAAAACAGCTGACAGATCTCCAGCTCGTCGGGGGAGTTATTCTCATGATTGGCTCACTCATTATCCAGTTTAAAAAGTACTGATATGAATACTGCTATCTGTATCGACTCACTTCTTTCCCGCGATGATGCCACTTTTCTCCTTGAACTCGTGCTGATGATCTATCCCAATTCAGAGATCTATACGATCGCGCACAAGCAGGGTGGGATTCTCGGACAGATTGAAACCCGCTCCATCGTTTCGAGTTACCTCACGAACAAAGTCGGAAAAAAAGATGTCTTTAAGAAGAATTTCTGGATTCTCCCGTCTGCGGTGAAAGGCATTCCTCTTCATCCGTCGATTAATAAAGTGATTGTTCTTTCCCGCGGATACATTCACGGGATGAATCTTCCGGCACACGTTGAAAAAGAACTCTATCTCATGGCATGGGATTTCGTTGACCAGGAAAAAACTGGTTGGCAGAAGATGTTCGCTCCCTTCGTGAATGACTGGAGAGAAAAGGCCTTGAAGCAGTTCCCGCGCATCGCTGTGAGCTCCGAGGCCCTGAAAAAGAAACTCGATCTTCCGAATGCAGAAGTCATTACTCCCACATATCGCACGGAAGAATATCCCTTTGTCCGTGACGAAGATCATAATTTTTCTTTTGAACATCATCTCGTTTACACTCATGATCTCTCTGAGAACGATTTCCGTACCATAGTGAAAGTTCTCCTGGGCCACAACGAAACAATCAGAGTGATGGGGCCGTTTGAGCATCTTCTGAAAGTGAAGAATGAATTTCCGCAGATTGATTTCGCCGGGGATCATTGCGAGGCAACCTCTGCACTTTATTCTCATCAGGCAAAAGCAATCTGGGATTTCTCGAAAGGATTTTTCCCTTCGCGCGCTTTCGGAGCACTGGCGACCGGAAGACCCGTGGTTGTCTCCGATAATTCCGTGAACCGCGAATATCTTAGAGAGGGTGCTTATTTTCTCGGAGCTTTTGCTCTACCGGAAATTGAAACTCTCTATCAGCATGTGAACAATACTTATCTTTCCCATGACCGGAAAGTTTTACGCCGCCTGGGACTCAAGTGGAACGAGCGGCTTTTTAAATCCAGAATGGTAAAATTCCTCGGGAGGAATCGTGATCTACACCAACCTGAATGAAACTGAGATCGAAAAAATCAGCGCTATCCTGAACTCATGTAAGGTTCAGTTTACCGTCTCCGAAAATGAGCAAGCCCTGCGCGCTATCACGGAAGGCGACACTTTTAAGCAGACCCAGAAAAACGGCCGTCGCGGTCTTCCCATCATGCAGATTGAGATCGCTCCTGAAGAATTCAAAAAAATCCCCGAAAATTTGAAAGGCCGGCTTCATGGTCTGGGAGTTTTCGAAGATATCGAAAATCCATTCTCGGAAGAAGAGATGCAGGAAATTATCAAGCCCAAAGCTGAGCCAACGACCAATCCAAACGTCGAATCTCACACCGAGCAGGCGAAACAATTCGTCATCATTCTCGGAGTTCTGGGACTGGGAATTCTGTGGTTGGTATTAAAAGAGATGGGCTATCTTTAAGATCA
>JAYVHR010000383.1:0-2201 GCA_043771075.1 Bacteriovoracaceae bacterium | reverse complement strand
CACCGCGAGAGTCATCGTGTAGATGTAAGTGTAAATCCTTGTTCCGACATCCTGGAGATCAACAAAGAGATGATCAATGCCTTCAAGCATTTCATCCGTAGGTATTCTTGTTTCTGAATAAAGAGAATAAACCGGAAGCTTGAAGAATGGGTGAACGTAGTGTTTTGATTCCACCATATTGTCCTGAACATCTGTCACGAAACCATGCTGAGGGCCGAATATTTTTTTGAGTCTAGAACCAAACGTTCGCTGGAGAGCGAGGAGTCCGTGCTCAAGATCCTTCGTTACTGATGCTGAATGACAAAGATAGGCGATGTTACCTTTGAATTTATCCTGGAGAGATTTGTCTGAGAGTAAGCGATCAAGTCCTGACAGAACGGTTGCCATAAAACTCCGGTAGTGTGGTGGATAGATAGATTTTAGAGGGGACTCTCATTCTTGTCATGAGGTTTTTAGACGGCCTGGAGGAAGGTATTCCTGAGTTCAGCGAGTGCCGGAAGTTCGGGGGCGGAGAAATCTATGGCGGGAAGAATTTTGAGGACACGTCCGGTGATTTCAAAGTAACGATCGGCAACGACATGGGCATTGCCACGATGCAAAAGGTAATCCACCCGGGTCTCAGAAGTCATAATCTGGTCGACATCATTTTCGGAAGTGACCGAAATAGTCCTGAGTTTGAGGTCATCCAAAAACATGGCATAAACCACTCTCAGGCGATCATCTTCTTCGATAATTAAAACAGTTTTTGCAGTTACATTTGGCATGGGGAAAAGCAAACTTTCATAGGAGCAGATGGTAACTAATCCTTACTTACATCCGGGCGGCAACGCAATTCTTATGCTGCCGTTAAGTTCAGATAAGCTTTTTCCCGTCACCTTTGAGTCCTTCAAGACGCGATTCGGTTTTTACTGATCCGTCCGGGAAATATTCCCTCACCATACGGTGTTGAGGAGGTTCGTTATGGTAATCGATACTCTTCATGAGACGACCTTTCTCGTATGTCATCTCACGCTCGAGGATTTTTCCGTAAAAGTAGGAGAACACCCCTTCTTCCTCTCCGTTAACGTAATTTCCCTGCATCGAAAGCGCGCCATTTTCATCCCATGACTTATAGGGACCTTCGTAGCGTAAATGCCAGTACCAATAACGATCCTGGAACCCGCACCATTCTCTGCTCTTCACTCCGGTATCGTAAAATTGCGTGATACAACTCTTGTTAGCATTCTCGAATTTCGAAACTCGCTGGGGTTTTCCATTGTCGTAGAATTCTTCAACGCTGATTTTTTTGCCATTGTCATAGAGTTCGCGCTTATCGAGACGCCCTTCCTCATCGTACTCAAGGCAGGTGCCGTTTTCTTTGCCGTTCTTGTATTCGCAATCATTCTGGACCTTTCCCGACTCGCGATAGCTCAGGAATTTGCCGTGAATATTCCCGTTCAGGTTGGTCCATTTCGCCTTGATCTGTCCGGAAGAATATTTTGATTCCTGCGGGCCATTCTGGCGTTTTGCTTCTTTGGCAGCGGCCTCTTTATTTTTCTGAAGCACTTCCTTTTTAAATTCTGCCAGTGGCCCCTGGAATTTTCCGTAATCCTTATCCGCACAGGAGAATTTGGATTCAAAAACAGGAGTGCCGCCGATCACGCAATAGTGAATGTCGGTGACTTTCCCGTTTTTAGCACTGAAGGAGAGTCCGGTCTCTTCGCCATTTTCCAGGTAGAAAATGCGGTCACCATTGGAGTCATCATCGAAATCCACATAAAGACCATTCAGGGCATCGTTTCTGTAATTTGCCTCGAAAGACTGTTTCCCTTTTTCCCAGCAGCGCGCGGGACCTTCGCGTTTACCGTCTTTCCAGGTGATTTCTTTTACTTTTTCCGACCGGGTTTCATCCGCGTAGCAGATTTCGGTTCCATTCTGATTTCCTTCCTTATCGTAAGGAATGACACAAGCATCGGCATCACAGGGAAGATCATGCGAGTTAGCAGCAAATGAAAAAGGAAGTATGAAATTAAGGAGTAGTAAGAGCATTGAGCTTCTCCTGATAAGACTTGTTCAGAGCTTCTACCTTCGCGCCGAAATCCGGTGCAGTAGGATTGGCGGTAAGTTTTTTTACTTCCGTTTGATACCAGTTAGTGAGATTGGAAATTTTTTTATCCAGCTCTGCCTGCTTTTTGGCGGAATTATCTTCGGCTTTTTTCTCT
>JAYVHR010000382.1:0-3666 GCA_043771075.1 Bacteriovoracaceae bacterium | reverse complement strand
ATATCGATCTTCGACAGCGTATCGATAAGACAGTTCGGTGAAAAATTTGCGACGGTCGTTTTTACTGTAGTAGTACTTCATCCCCGCATCTGAGTTGTAACGTGCCTTGATGGCGGTGAATTTGTTGCCTTCAATAATCTCACCCATGACGACGGCGATTTTGTGATTCAGTTCTCTTTCCGCGCGACTGTTCACATCCCAGTTTCTGACGGACACATTGTCCCCGTTCTCGCCGTAAGTGTAGTGACCACCGAAGGTGGTCGAATACTTCTCCCATTGATAGAGATTGGACGTTTTTGCGTTGGTGGTCTGGACTTCTGAGTTCCCCCCGCTCGCAATGACCGAGAGTTCCGTCTCGTTTTTGAGTTGAGCAAAAGAAGTCATCGGAAAGAGGATGATGAGAAGCAGAATGATATTTTTCATCCAGGCACGCTACAATACTGTGATGGATACCTCAATTAGAAAAGTTGCTTCCATTCACAATGCTGTTCGCGATGATATCAATGATCTCGTGACCTTTCGCGCGCTCCCCATCCCGGGTTTAGAAAATCTCAATCCTTTTTTATTCCTCAATCATCACGGCCCCCAAAACTATGAAGAAAATAATAATGGTCTCCCCTTCGGGCCCCATCCCCACCGCGGATTTGAAACTGTGACCTTCATTCTTGCGGGCGATATTGCTCACATGGATACCGCCGGAAACGAAAGTGTGATCAATGAGGGTGGCATTCAATGGATGACTGCCGGTCGAGGACTTGTACATTCGGAAGTTTCTTCAGCTGAGTTTTTAAAAACCGGCGGCCCACTCGAGATTCTTCAGCTGTGGGTGAATTTACCGGCCCGGCTCAAGATGACCGAGCCGTGGTACCTGGGACTTCAAAAACACAATATCCCGGTCTATGAGCGGGATGCTGGACGTCTAAAGGTTCAGATTATTTCAGGAAAGTGGGAAGACAATCTGGGCCCCGTGCCGACCCTTCATCCGGTGACGACGATGGTTATGTTTCTCGCGGATGACTGCGAATATAGTTTCTCAATTCCGGAAGACCGCATTTTCTTTTATGTGATCTCGGGTTTTGTGACGGTAAACGGAAAGAAGGCCGGCATGCGGGAAACGGTGAATTTCGAGACTGAGGGTGACCTCATTACGGTGAAAACAGAAAAAGGTGCGAGAATCCTCTTATGTTACGCACGCCCCCTCGAAGAGCCGGTGGTTTCTTACGGTCCCTTCGTGATGAACACTACTGAAGAAATTCAGCAGGCGATCAGAGACTTTCAGTCAGGGAAAATTAGCTGATTAGTGCGTTGCGCCTCTAACATTTGTTCTTCCTATCATTGAGACAACTTTGCCATAATTGTTCCATGAAAAGCTGTCTTTACCCCGGCACCATCGAGCACCGGCGCTTTACTCCTGTTCACCACGAGTTCCGCTACCGCGTTTGCTATTACTATCTTGATCTCGATGAGATCAAAGATATTTTTCGTATTCCATTTTTGTTATCCATGAACTCTCCGGGAATTCTGTCGTGGTCACGCGCGGATTATATTTACCCGAAAGAAAAATCCATCCGCGAAGTTGTGACAGATTCCATCCAGAAGGAAACCGGAGAAACTTTCGAAGGCCCCATCCGGATGCTGACGAATATTTCTTATTTCGGATTCTGCTTTAATCCCGTTTCTTTTTACTACTGTTTTGACCGTGACGAAAAACTCCGCTTCATTGTCTCGGAAGTAACGAACACTCCCTGGGGTGAAAGAAATATTGAAGTCTATCCGTTCCGCGGCGACGACAAGACTCTCCAGCAGCATCCGAAAACATTCCACGTCTCGCCCTTCATGCAGATGGGAATTGATTATACGTTTGTCCTGAATCGGCCTGCTGAAAATATCCACATCCTCATGCAGAACCGGGCAACCGGTGGAAAAGAACTTATCTTCGATTCCACTCTTGATCTTGATCGCGTGCCGCTAACGAACTGGAATATCTTCACGCATTTTGTGATTTATCCCTTCATGACCCTCACCACAGTCATGGCGATTTACTTTCAGGCCCTCGTTCTTTACTTCATTAAAAAAACACCATTTTATGATCACCCTGGAGGGAAGAAATGATTCACCACTTTATCCGCGCAATGGAGAAAGGTCAGATTCCGGACGCGGCCATCCGCTTCGGCATCAGAAAGCTTTGCCGTGACCGGCTGATTGAACTCGATACCGGTTCTCTTGAAAAGAACATGGAAAGATTTGAACAGCACCGGAAAGAGCTCCTCGCCTCACCGCTCGCGATTCACACCAAAGCTGCCAATGAACAGCACTACGAAATCCCTGCCGAGTATTTCCATGAGTGTCTCGGAAAGAATCTCAAGTACAGTTCGTGCTACTGGCCCCGCCCGAACATGACTCTGGAAGACGCCGAAGAAGAAGCACTTTCCGCATCCTGTGAGCGCGCGGAAATTAAAGACGGCATGCGGATCCTCGAACTCGGCTGCGGCTGGGGATCGCTCACTCTTTACATGGCGAAAAAATTTCCCAAGTCCCAGGTGGTGGCCGTATCAAACTCCGGCTCACAGAAGGCCTACATTGATTCCCAGGCCAAGGCGCGCGGACTAAGCAATGTCATGGTCCTGACCCGTGATGTTTCTCAGCTCGAGAGTCTCGCGCTTGAGTTCCCGTCGTTTGACCGCGTGATGTCGATCGAGATGTTTGAGCATTTCAAGAATTACGAAATTCTTCTCTCAAAAATCTCCGACGTTCTCACTCCTGGTGGAAAACTCTTCGTTCATATTTTCACTCACAAGAATTTCAACTATCACTTTGAAACCGAAGGCGACGACAACTGGATGGGGAAATATTTCTTCACCGGCGGCCAGATGCCGGCGCATCACCTTCTTCCTTCTTTCCAGAAGCATCTCCAGTTGAATACTATGTGGATGTGGGACGGAACCCATTACGAAAAAACGCTTGAAGCGTGGCTCGTCCTGATGGATGAGAAAAAAGAAAAGATCTTTCCGATCTTTGAAAAAACTTATGGTGCCGATGCCGTTCAGTGGTGGAACCGCTGGCGTGTCTTCTATATGGCCTGTGCAGAATTATTTGGTTACGACGGAGGTAAAGAATGGGGTGTATCTCACTATCTATTCGAAAAACGATCTTAGTATTTACTCTTTTAGTTTCTACGGCATTTGCCGCTGAACTCGAAGGCATTAAGCTCCGGGACAAAATGCCGTGTGCGGGAGTGGAACTACCGCTTCAGGCCGCGGGCCTCCGTGCCGCGACCATTTTCAACATCCGGGTTTACGTCCTTGCGATGTACACGCCCTCCCTTCTCCCAGGTGGACTCAAGGATCCGAACATCGACAAGCGTCCGATGTGCTTTGAAGTTCACTACCTGAGAGATGTCGAGAAAGCGAAGGTTGATGAAGCGTGGGAATTCCAGTTTAAGGATAGTTCGGAATATCCGTACCCGGCGTTGAAAGAACACATCACTCTCCTTCAGAAATTCTTCGGTAAGATTGAGGCCAACAAAGGTGTGCATCTTTTTGAGCTCACAGAAAACTCGACGAAGGTTTATGAAAACGGCGAATACAAGGGCGAGATCCCCGGAAAAGAATTCGGGAAAAACTTCCTCTCTGTGTTCTTCGGAAAAAATCCTCCGACCAAAGATCT
>JAYVHR010000381.1:0-3319 GCA_043771075.1 Bacteriovoracaceae bacterium | reverse complement strand
GTATCGCATTTTCTGCGACGTCTGATCGTTGAACCCTCTTCCAGATTTCGGGAATCGAGAACTTTAGTATCATCGGCTGAGCAGTAAGGGCATTTCATGGCGTACCTATACTAGATATAGTGGTTGTTACCCCATATCTATCATTTTACCCACAAGAGATAAAGCTAAATGGCTGAAAGCCCAAGGTCTTTTAATAACTGCTAACTACTTCTTTTTGTTAGCGCAGCTGCCTTCGGTCCAGGTCTTGGCCCCATGGCATTCGGCCTCGCATGAGTTGCCGTAATTTCTTCCATTCGCACACACTGGCATGAAAATTTTCATGCACTGACAGGGTTGAACGGTATAGGGACTCACCTGTTGAGCATTACTTTCAGTCGGAGATCCCGCTGGCGTTGCTGCTGCTTCATCCGTTTTCTTTTCCGGAGTTGAGCATGCAATGAGGGCCAAAAGAGTTAGAGCGAGAAGAATAAATTTCATAAAAATTTCCTTATCCGTAGACCGGAAACTTCTTACAAAGTTCCATCACGTTATTTTTAACTTCAATGAGAGCTTTTTCATCGGTGTGATTCTTGAGAGCTTTCACAATCATCTCTGCCATTTGTTTTGTTTCATTTTCTTTGAAACCACGGGTGGTGACTGCGGGAGTTCCGAGACGGACACCTGAAGTCACAAAGGGAGAGCGCTTATCATTCGGGACCATGTTCTTGTTACAAGTGATGGCCACTTTCTCAAGAACTTCTCCCGCTTCTTTCCCTGACATGTTCACAGAATCAGTTTTTACAAGGACGAGATGGTTATCTGTTCCGCCGGAAACGAGATCAATCCCGTTATCCATGAGAGTTTTCGCGAGAACCTTGGAATTCTTCACGACCTGTTCCTGATAAGTTTTGAAAGACGGATCAAGAGCTTCCTTGAAAGCGACTGCTTTACCAGCGATCACATGCTCGAGTGGCCCACCCTGAATTCCGGGGAAAATGAGAGAGTTGAATTTCTTTCCGAGCTCTTCTGAGTTCGTGAGAATAATTCCCCCGCGCGGTCCGCGGAGAGTTTTGTGAGTTGTGGAAGTCACAACATCAGCATATTCCATCGGCGACGGGTGAAGACCAGCTGCCACTAGGCCCGCGATGTGGGCCATATCGACAAAAAGAATGGCGTCGATGGATTTAGCAATTTGCGAGAATTTTTGAAAATCAATAATCCGCGGATAGGCCGAAGCTCCGGCAAGAATCATGCGTGGACGTTCACGTTTAGCGATTTCTTCGAGCTTATTGTAGTCGATGGTTTCAGATTCGTTCAGACCGTAGTGAAGAGCTTTATAAAGTTTGCCGGAGAAGTTCACCGGAGAGCCGTGAGTGAGATGTCCGCCCTGAGCGAGATCCATTCCCAGAAAAGTATCACCGTGGTTCAACATCGCCATGTAGACGGCCATGTTGGCGCCGGAACCCGAGTGCGGTTGTACGTTGGCGTATCCCGCATTGAATATTTTCTTCAGGCGATCGATCGCGAGTTGCTCGATCTCATCCACAAATTCGCAACCGTTATAGTAGCGTTTCTTCGGATACCCTTCGGCATATTTATTGGTGAGGCATGAGCCCTGGGCTTCCATGACTGCTTTTGAGCAATAGTTTTCCGAGGCAATCAGTTCCAGCCCCATTTCCTGCCGTTCCTGTTCGAGATTAATGAATTTGAATACGTCAGGATCTACAGCTGAGAGTTGCTTAGACATGAAAGGGCTCCTTGGGTTTCCTTATTTTACGAAGCCAGGCGGGAAGTGCCTATTGAAATGAGGCCTTTGCTGCGTGTAAAAACCTCAGTTATTCTTTGGTTTCTTTCCCTTTACCCTTATAGGGATGGCCTGATATAAATTCAGGATGAGAAAAAGCATTATTTTGTTCGTCAATGGCGAACGGGAAGAACTGTCAGCTGAAAATTCACTAATGACTGTGGCCGAATACCTTCGTTACAAAAAAGGCCTGACTGGTACGAAAGTCGTCTGTTCTGAGGGCGATTGCGGTGCTTGCACAATTCTGGTTTCGCGCATGAGTGAGGGGAAACTCGGTCCGTACAAGGCGATCAATTCCTGCATCTCATTCATGTATCTTCTTGATCAATCACACCTGATTACTGTTGAAGGCCTCAAAAAAAATAATGAACTTCATCCGGTGCAGAAAGCGATGGTGGAAAATCACGGGGCCCAGTGCGGATTCTGCACACCGGGATTTATCTGTGCCATGGCCTCGCTGACCGAAGACGCAAAAAAAGAAAATTTCCCACTCGAAGAAAAACGCGTGAAAAATTATCTCACCGGAAACCTTTGTCGCTGCACGGGGTATGATTCGATCATCAAGTCCGGCTGTGCTGTTAAATTGAGTTCCGTCCCGGAACTCGCATCTTTTTATGATGATGCAAAAATCGAAAAAGAACTCGCAACTCTGAAGGGCAGTGTCCGGATCTCCCACGGGAATAAATCTGTCTTCCTGCCAGCGACTGTTGATGAGGCAGTTCTGGAGAAAAAAGAAAAATCACCCAGACTTACTGGCGGAGCAACTGATCTCGGGGTCGTTTACAACAAAGGTAAATTGAAACTTGATGACGTCATGGCGCTTACGAATATTTCTTCGCTCTATTCGGTGGAAGAAACCGCTACTCACGTGATCGTGGGGGCCCGGGCTTCTCTGGATGAGGTGGAAAAAAAGACCGCAAAAATTTTTCCTCAATTCTCAAACAACCTCCATATCTTTGCTTCTCCCCAGATCAAGAATTCCGGATCCCTTGTCGGGAATCTCGTAAACGCGTCTCCCATTGCCGATACCATTCCTTTCCTGCGTGTCGCAGAAGCGGAAATCGTTATGAGAAGTGCTTCGGGTGAGCGAACTGTGAATGTGAATACATTCATCAAGGGTGGGTACAAAGAACTCGACCTGCGCGCGGATGAAATTGTCACCCACATCCGTCTTCCAAAAACCAAAAACCAATTCAAACTGTATAAAGTTTCATCCCGGAAGGATCTTGATATTTCATCGGTCACCATGGCCGTGAGGTATCGCCTGAATGGAAATGTCATTGAAGAGTTTTCCCTCGCTCTTGGTGGCGTGGGTGCAACTGTTCTTCGCATGAATCAGATTGAAGCAAAAGCTGTCGGTCAGTATTTTAATCAGGCACTCTTTAAGCGCCTGGCGGCCGATGTGAAAGCATCGATCAAGCCCCTCTCGGATGTGAGGGGCAGCACGGACTTCCGCCTGACTCTTTGTCATAATCTCATGCTCAAGTTTTGTGATGAGGTCATGAAAGAAAATAATATCTCCTTCCAGGAGATTTC
>JAYVHR010000380.1:0-11405 GCA_043771075.1 Bacteriovoracaceae bacterium | reverse complement strand
GCGCGGACAGGAAGAAGCAATCGAAGCGCGCATCCAGCAATCACTTTCCCGCGGTTCAAGAATCCGTCTCTCGCAATACTTATATGCCCGTGATTCACGCGCAGAAATAATTTCACTCACTATTACTGCCCAGAGTTTTGGTCCACGCGGAGGAAGTCTTCAACTTCTTTCACGCGGACAAGTTGTAGAAAATCTCCAGACCGGTCGTCAGCTGATGCAGCTGCAAGTGCGTGCGATCGATCTAGGCCTTCTGGAAGATCTTGAACTTTCATCTCTTGATGATGTTTACATCGAAAGCATCTCGGCCCGTCTGAGTTCAAGAAGACCAGGTCCGGGAGGTGGCTGGGGTAACCAGCGCGAACTACCTGTTGCCGCAAATTCTCTTATCTCTCTCCGGGTAAATCAGGACTTCCTTCGCGGCGGAGAAATTCAGATCGAGCGTCTTGTTCGCGAACAGCTGGGACAAACTCTTCAGGGCGCACAAATTAATCGCATCGCAGTTGAAGGATCACCAATTGGATACGGTCTTGCTTCAGTTCAGGTTGAATTGAATGGTCGTCTTGCCGGAACTTCGCGCCAACTGAATGCTGGACAGAGGATGCACCCGATTCAAGTTCAGTCGTTTGAAGAAGTGCGCACTTTAAAACTTCTCGTTCTCGGATCTGCACGAATCATGGATATCAACATCCGCATTGGTGATGTTCGTCCCCAGGGTCCACAGTTTCCACAAGGTCCGGGGCCACAGTTTCCTTCTTCATCAAGAATTTTTGTGAACCAGGAAATCAGTCCTTCTTACCCGCTCGATCTTGCACTCTTCTCACGCGAATTCGCTTTGGTGAGATCAATCACTCTTGAGACAACAGTTCGTGGATACGCTGCCGGTGAACTGACTCTCATGTCACGCCAGGGTCACATCATCGGAAGAGCGCTGATCGCTCAGGGAAGAACTCTGGTTCTCCTCACCATCCCGACTGCTGCTGCTGATATCAGAATCTTTACTCAAGCTCCGGTCCAGGTAGCAAGCATCGAACTGGAACTTGAACGCCAGATCGGTCGCCGCTAAGACATAACACCCCTTTGACCCCCGATGGCCTGGAGAAATCCGGGCCATCTCTTTTTTAGATCGCATTCATGCAGAAGCTCACCGTGCCCTCACGTCTCACAGGACGTAGAACAGTTTTATGAAAACCACCCTTTTACTTTCTTTTTTAATTCTCTCATTTTCGGCCTTCGCAGTGGAAGTGGACGTGATCTCTGCCGAGATCGGTATTGAAGATGAGGCAGGACGTCCTGAACTTTGCCTGACTCTCGTGAGAAGTCCCGAGACGGCAGCAGTGGTGGGAATTGTCGAAACGAAATACGATTGTTTCTACACAAGAAAAGCGCGGAAAAATTCCCGGATTAATATCAATCATAAATTGCTTTCTCGTGTTGAACCAACTCTCCTTCATCATTTACAATTGCGTGACCCGTCCGTAGAATTCGTATTCTCAGACGGAGAATAAATTTGAAATGGGACAGGCCCCTCGAAACGGCCATCATCAAAAATCGCTATAAAAGATTCCTCGCCGATATAGATCTCGCTGGCGAACTCATTACGGTTCATGTTCCCAACACCGGGAGCATGGAGTCCTGCTGGAAACCGGACTGGAAATGCGCCGTCTCTGTTTCTGATAATCCCAAACGAAAAATGGCCCACACTCTGGAACTCATCCACAACGGAGAGACCTGGATTGGTGTGAACACCGGAAATGCCAACAAGCTTGTCAAAAAATGGCTTTCTGAAAAACTCCTGCCAGGGTTTGAGGGTTACACCGTCATTCGTCCCGAAATGAAAACGGGCGAATCCCGGGTGGATTTTTATCTCGAGGGTCACGCAGAATTGCCCCCATGTTTTATTGAAGTGAAGAATGTCACCCTTAAGCTGGATGAGATCGCCCAGTTCCCTGATTCGGTCTCAGAACGCGGCCAGAAGCATCTAATAGAGCTCATGAAACTTAAGAGCGAAGGCAAACGCGCAGTCATGATCTTCGTCGTACAGAGAGAAGATGTAAGAACTTTTGCTCCTGCCTCGTCTATCGATCCTGTTTATGCCGGTCTCCTGAAACGCGCCCATGACTCAGGGGTGGAAATTTTTGTGTATCAATGTAGAATGGACTTAAAGGAACTGAGCTTAGGAAAATCCCTTCCCTTCAGATTATAATCTGTGACGAAATTTTTCTTTTTATTCAACGGCGAAATTTTCAAGGCGCGCACTCCGCAGCCTTCTGAAAAATTCACTCATGCCTACAAATGGAAAGACCAGGTTGAATTTGAATTCACGGAAAAAACTATTTTCATGATGGCGTGGACTTCGCTTCTTCCGGATCTTGCTCCGGCGGATGCGAGAAACCTCGTTGATCTTGCCAGTGCCCGCTACCCCGTTTCTCCTGATTATGAAAAATTGCGCGAGCTCTGCCCGAAACTTGTCGTGGGTTACGATAAGGATGAATGGGTTTTCTTCGGCGGAAGCTTTTATCCGTGGCATTCGGGACACCAGGCCTGCCTGGATCTTCTCCCGGACGATAAAACCTGTTTTGTTCTTCCGGACAGAAATCCCTTTAAGGAAGTCCGCGCCGTGGATCCCGTTCTTTCCACCATTGAGCTCACCAGCAAGATCAAATTCAAGTCTAACCAGTTTCTCGTGCCGACTTTCCTTCTCGATGAGAAAAAAAATCCGACAATCGAATGGATGGAAGTCCTTCATCGCAAGTATCCTGAGAAAAAACTCTCTCTCCTGATGGGCTTTGATAGTCTTCTCAACCTTTCGACGTGGATCCGGGCAGGAGAACTTCTGACTATTCTTTCGACTGTCTACGTGGTCTCCCGGCTCGAGAAAGAAGATGAACAGCAGAGGGTTGCGGCCCAGGTGAAAAAGCTCAATCCGAACCTCAACATCGAATTTCTAGGCCATCACCAGCACGAAAGTCTCTCTTCCACTAAACTCCGTAAATAATCCCTGAGCTTCCCGCTCCTCTACTCAATCCCATTTCAAAACCTGCCGATGAGAAGTCATGGATTATAAAAAGGCTTCCTGGCATTTTAATCAGAAGAACGCTGAAGGCTTCGATCAGCACGTGAAAAAGTCTATTCCCTGGTATGAGGAAGGACACGAACTCGTTCTGAAGTTCTCAGAGTTCTTCGTCAAACAGGATGATGTCATCTACGATCTCGGCTGTGCTACCGGGCGCCTTTCATGTTCCCTCGCTGAACATCACAACAATAAGAATGTCACCGTTGTTGGCCTTGATGAGAGTAAAGACATGGTCATTGAGGCAAGAAAACGTGTGGGTGCAGAGAATGTCACCTTTCTCCACGAAGACATACTGACTCATGCTTATCGCCAGTCAAATCTCATGGTTTCCTATTACACGATTCAGTTTATGAATGAAGCGAGCAGAAAAGAGATGCTCAAAAAAGTAAGCAAGAACTTAAGGCCGGGTGGAGCTCTCATTCTTTTTGAGAAGACACGTGCTGAAACGGCATTGATTGATAATATGTTTGCCACACTCCTGACTGAGTTCAAGCTTGAGCAGGGTCAGAGTGCTGACGAGATCGTAGCAAAACTCCTGAGTCTTAAGGGAGTGCTTGAGCCTTCCTATTCCAATGACATTGTTAAAATGCTCAAGGCCTCCGGCTTCCGGTATGTGGAGCGGATCTTTAAGATGAATTCTTTTGAAGGCTTTTTAGCGATGAAATAAAAAAGGCCCCTTTCGGAGCCTTCGTTTTAAAAATCTGATTCAGAGACTAATAGCAAGAATAGCCACAGTCGTCTTCGCAAGTATATCCCCAGTAATAGTCATTGTAGCAATATGTATCGCAAACATAGACTTCTTCACAGTATCCGCCGCCGCCGTTACCAGCAGAAACTCCGCCAGCTGCTACTGCGAGAGCAACAACTACGAGAAGAACGCCGATACCGATATAAAGAACTGCGTCGCCATTCCATGAAGCACCAACGTTATATGACTTCTTCATTGTTTCAGTCATGTAGTTAGCTGCCTGAGAAGCATTCATCTTCTGAAGCTGGATCATGTTGAAAGCAGTTTCCATGTCTTTAGCAACTTTAGCATCTTTAACTTCTGACTTAACGAAAGCGATAAGTTCAGCGTTAGTAAGACCTTTCGCCTGAAGTTCTTTTAAAGAAGCGTTGAACTTCTTCATCTGAACATCGTAGAAAGCTTTGTCTTTCTGGTTCCACTCAACAGTGAGTGAATAGTTCAGTTCATCAAAAGCGGACTTGAGACCTGCGTTCGACTGAGCGAATGCAGATGTTGTTGTGATAGCGAGAACCATCATCAACGTGATTAGTTTTTTAAACATTTTAACCCTCCTACAGGTTATTATTTGAGTGGCCGCTTTTTATCACGACCATATTCAGTGTGTGAATTCTTGAAAAATTTTTACAGTTACTTTTAGAGTCCCTTAAGGTTCAGCGCCTTGAGAATCCGTAGCTTGTCGTTAAAGGGCATATCGCACATGTCATCACATGTACTCAGGATCCCTTCCACCAGCTCATTCCGGATTCCGGAGTTCGTGGTCACTTTCTTACGGAGCTCATACATAAAGTCGAGACCCTTGTCTTTTCCGACAATATTTTTCATTTCCCAGAGCATGCCGAAAACGAAATCTGTGTTGGCATAATCCTGCATCTCGAACTGGATCATGTACTCCTGCTTACGTTTGGCATTTTTGCCGTTGTAAGTGTTGTACTTCTTGATCTTGGTCGCGAGTTTCGGAGAATCAGCAATCTGACCCGCGAAGAAATCCGCCATCCCCTCGATGATCGCCGTCGAGTGAGAAAGAACCAGGTGATCAGAAAGAGCAGCGTGAGCGTACTCATGGTAAATGATTTCAGGAATGAGAGCAGTATCGAGCCAGTACCACTTTCTCGAAAGCGCTTTCGTTAAAGGATCCATCAGCAGATATCCCGCTTCGAGAATCAATGATGATCCGACGGTGCGGATGAGGGATTCCTGAGAAAACGGACCCGGAGCTCCGGCCTGCTGTTCCTTTGTGTAAGCAACAATCACGTTGGAAAGAAAACGGTTGAGTGACTGCATGTGAATCTGGTCGCGGAACTGACCGAGGAGAACCTGGAATTCCTGCTGGGCCATGTTGTTTACACGCAGGTCTTTGATGTTCACTCTCTTCGAAGGACGGAACCAGATTTCCATGTTCCACGGTTTGACGCCGCGGGATTCGAAACCCTTGCCGGCCGGGATGGTCAGAGCATTGTTGTGTTGTGGCTCGAGATTATCGTGAGCAAAATGTCCCAGTTCAGAGAACTGGTTTGTGTGCTCAATCCGGATGGTCATCTTAGGGATGTTACTTACGTATTCAGACTTCACTTTCTCTATGAAGTAAGACCGTGCCTTCATCAGATGATAGTAAGTGGTCGCCGCACGGAAAGTGACATGCTTGTCATCCGTGAACTTGACCGCATCTTCCGACTTGCCCTTCACGATTTTGAAGAATTCACCGTCAAATGAATCTTCGGAAACGATGTTCGTGAGAACAACATTTTCGTTTTCCGGGTAGCCATTGTTCGATCGAACAAGGGCCTCCATGGTGACATCCTTCGCGAATGCCTGGAAAGAGAAGAGACCGATAAAAAGTAAAATTGAAGTTTTCATTAGAATAACACCGTATCATCAGGTTGAGTATCTGCGCCTTTACCAACTGTCGCTTCGATCACTACCAGAACCAGTGCCGGAATAAATCCGTATGGTGCAGGGATAGCGATTGTGGCAACAGAACTGAATGTGCGGATCCACACAGAAGCCTTTTCCCAGAAAGTCTTGGTCGGGTTCCAGATTTCCTGGAGGCCGCCGAGTTCTTTCAGTTCCACAGCAGGAATGAGACTGGTCTCATACGAAGCAGTGATCAGGTCCATATAGTCCGGAGATCTTCCGTTAAAATAAGTATTGAGAGAAAGAAGTTTCATTTCTTTCCGGAGAAGCTTGATCGCGAGACGAAAGCGTTCCATCGGCTCGAGAGTGATTGTTTCAATCTCTTCTTCTTCACCGAAAATAGTGATGGTCACTTTCTTCGCTTCGAGACGAGTACGAAGGCGTTTTACCACGTCTGCCATCATCATGATCTGAAGATCAGAATACTGTTCCATTAACTTGATACGATGGCTGACTTTGAGCTTAGAAACTTTCTGGGTGACAAATTCACTTCTCTCCGTGGCATCACGGAGTGGCTTGTGAAGGCGGAGTGATTTGAGTTTCTGATGATAAGATTTAAGAGTGAGAAAATTTGCAGACACTTCGCCGGCGCGTGCACGCTCAAGCATATTGTAAACATCAGCTGTGATCACTTTCTTGTTTGAAGCTTCAACAAAGAGACCTTCAAGCTGCGCTTCAGTGGTGTCGCTGATTTTTCTGATTTCACCAACCATGTTCCGGTAAGCATCATCGTAACAGGCATTCTTCAGGAACTTTTCCTTGAAGGTTGCCACCACTTTCAGCATGTCAGGAAGTTTTGTGCGATCTGGTTTTCTGAGATTCTGTGGATCTTTTGCTTCAATCGTTGTTTTCGAAACTTTTCTCGCATCAAGAAGAATCTTGAGAGAGACGTCATCGAGTTGATTCCAGTGACGAAGAAAAAGAAGTGCTCCTTCGTATTCATCAAAGCGAGGACTCTTTTTGATAAGAGCATCGCTCATGGATTTATTTATGTCGTAGGCACAAACCTTTGAACTATCCACACCCTTGATAGAGTTCTGATAAATTTCGACAATCTCTTCTCCCTTGAAGTCACGGAGCGCGCGATTGATCTTGTTAGCGTTGTAGTAAAAGCTTTGCCCCTCTCGATCGTTCTGAAACGAAACCGTTTCCTGGGCAATTGCCGGCAATGCAAACAAGAGAAGGCCGAGTAAGGTAAAACGCATGACGATAAGTCCTTGATAGTTTGCCTGACTCTAGCACCGCGTTAAATTCTCGGATATGGACCGGGTAAAAAGGAAAGGAAAGGTGTTGATATATTCCTGGACTAATGTGATTCTCGGTTTAAAACAATTGTTTAAAACTAACGATTAAGGCTAAGTATGCGAAACCAATTACTTTCTCTCGCTGCCCTGACACTCTTCACCCTCTTCTTTTCCGCTCACGCCTCTGTTCCCGTTAAGCTCCATGAGTCCTTATTAAAGGAGTTTGTCGCTAAGGGGTCACCGAGTTTGGATGAAATTCAGGCGGTCTTCCTGTCGTCTGACCTTCGGGACAAGGAAATGCTTGAAGGAGTTTCCCCTGAACTTTACGGTCGCGCTGGTTACCGTGAAACCAACGAGAAACCCATCATCCCCTTCATTCCGATTTTCACGCCGGTAAAAACCGCTGAGATCGGAGTTCGGCAGAGATTACAACACGGATTCAGTGTCGGAGCTGCAGCGGGAACGCAACAGCAGAGTGCAGTGAGTGCCGGTGGAAAATATCGTAACGTCACAACGACCAATATCAACTTCACCATGCAGATGGATCTCTGGAGAGATATTTTTGGGCGCGCGACAAAAGCAAAACTTAAAAATTCTTCCGATGAAAGAAAGAGAGCAGATCTCGAGCAGCAGATTCAGACCAAGTCTTTCCTGATTTCACTTCGCAAGACCTACTGGGCACTCGTCGCGAACAATGAATCGATGAGAATTTCCCGCGAACTCTTAAAAGATGCTGTCTCTCAATCTGATGAAACTGTCAGACGCTTTAACAATAACGTTGCAGAAACGGATGAGGTGGCCCGCTACAAGGCCCAGGTCGCTTCACGCACAGGAACTCTGACTGGTCTTGAATATCAGAAGCAAAGTTATATGAGACAACTGAAAACTCTCATTCCGGAGCTCAGTGATGCAGATATCAGTCTCGCAGACTATGACCTCGACAAGACTCTGAAGGATGTCCTCACCTGCACAACCGTCATTGCCTCTGAAACAAAAGTTCCTTATCAGAATACACTCTACGACGAATCAATTTCTCTCCTGACAGATCAGATGTCGAATTATCGCACGATCAATAAGCGCTACTCTGATCCGGACGTCTCTCTCTATGGACGTGTTCAGTCAGTCGGCGTTGCTTCAGACTCCAAACCTTATGGCTTCAGGGGAAGTTATGGAGGTTCGTGGGATGACATGACTTCGCAAAACAGAACCGGTTATGAAGTGGGCCTCAATGTGGTTATCCCTCTGGGAGATGCTAAAGATGCAACTCAGAGAACGAAAGAGCTTTACGATGAAAAACGTCTCCGCGCCTTCATCGGAAAAACGAAGGCCAATATCGTGACCTCACACCAGGAAATTCTCACCACCATCACACTGCTTAACCAGGTGATTGAATCCCAGAAGATAAATACTGAGCAGCTCAACCAGCGCCTGAAATACATGCGCCGGAAATATTCACAGGCACGCGCCAGTGTAAATGATCTCGTTCAGGATCAGGATGCACTTCTTTCCTCTGAACTTATTACTATCGATACGAAGCTCGCCGTTCTGAATGTCCTGCTGGATTACCTGGCGGTCTATACTGAAACTCCTTGCGACTTTAACAGGATCTGATCATGAAATTTTTTATCGATTTCTTTCTTAAGAACTATAAACTCACTCTCGTCGTCACTCTCTTCTGTATCGTCCTTGGTATCCAGGGACTTCAGAAGATGAACTCGGAATCCTGGCCTCAGGTGGATTTCGCCACGGCCATTATCACTACTCAATACAAGGGGGCCTCTCCGGAAGACATTGAGGCCCTAATCACAAAACCCATTGAAGATGAGATCCGTACGATCTCGGGATTGAAGGATGTAAAATCCATTTCCCAGACTGGTCTTTCTACTATCATCGTCCGCATCGACATGGATAATGTGGATGAAAAAGAAGTGATGGATGACCTTCAGAAGGCCGTTCAGCGGGTATCAAAGCTTCCGGCCGATCTTGAACAGCAGCCGCTCTTTACAGAAATTAAGTCTGATGAATTTCCCGCCATCCAGATTTCTGTTGTTGCCGATGGCAACGACCGACTCCGCGACAGAATTGCCGATCTCCTGAAAACACAGATTGAAGATCTTACGGCCGTAAAAGATGTGCGCATGACGGGTTACCGGGAGCGCGAATTTACGGTTGAACTCGATCGCCAGAAGATGGACGCTCTTCACATTGGTGTTCCGGAAGTTCTCGACAAGCTCAGATGGAGAAATATTTCCATGCCGGGTGGGGATGTAGAAAAAGGCTCACACAAGGATCTCGTTCGGCTTAACGCGAAAGTTCAGAATGAAGATGATCTGAAAAATATCATCGTCCGTTCCACTTTCTCGGGTGACGTAATCAAGCTATCTGAAATCGCCCGCGTTGCCGATGGTGCGGAAGAACCACGCACTCTTGCCAGCTATAATGGCTCACCTTCCGTGAACCTGGTCGTGAACAAGAAAGGTGGAGCAGACACTCTCATCCTCGCTGAAAAAGTTCACGAGATTCTCTCACGCTTTCAGAAGACGTACGAAGGGCAGGCGAAGTTTCACGTTTTCCATGATGAAGGTGAAAAAGTTGCAACGAAACTGTCTACCTTAAGTTCCAACGCTATCTCAGGACTCATCCTGCTCGTGATCTTCCTCATGATCTTTATGCCGGGATGGATTGGTATCGTGACGGCCCTCTCTCTCCCCGTCGGAGTGATGACCGTTTTTGGTCTCATGCCTTCTTTTGGACTTAACCTTGATTCCATCACGATCCTCGCTTTCATTATCGCCATGGGGAACCTGGTCGATAACTCGATTGTGATTTCTGATAACTTCATTCAGCTTAAGCGCGGCGGAATGGAAACCATCGAGGCGATTAAAAAATCCGTTCTCGATCTCTGGGCACCGATTACGGCGACCGTTCTCACAACGATTGCTTCCTTCCTGCCGATGCTTGTCACGAAAGGGATCATGGGGAAGTTCATCGCACCTATTCCTATTGTTGTGACTCTCGCTCTTCTCGTTTCCCTGTTTGAGTCCTTCTTCCTTCTTCCGATGAGATTATCTTTCTTCGGAAACAGAGTGAAGAAATCCGTCGTCGGTGAAGAGCACTGGTTCGACCGCTGGAAGAATAAGTTCGAAGTGTTCATGCGTTTGGTAGTGAAGCACAAGTACATCACCGTCGGTGGATGTTCTGCCCTCATCGTGGGTGCCTTTCTCATGATGATCTTCGCTAACAAATTCATTCTCTTTCCTGCTGAGCAGACTGAGATGTATATTGCCCGCGTAGAATCTCCGCGTGGAACTCCGATGGAGACAACGTTAAAGTCAGCCACCGAACTGAGCCTTGATATCCAGATGAAAGTCGGCAAATGGGCCAAGGCCGTTGTTGTGAAAGCTGGTTCGGCCAAAGACCGTCCGGATGATCCGAAAGGAAGTGAAGGTGATACCCAGGGACTCATTGTTATCTTTGCTTCCGATGAAGCGAAATTCAATGTCGATTACACAGAATTTCTGGCGAAGTTGAGAAGCATCGACACGAAGAAATACGGCAAGGTCGAATTCGAAGAATTGATCAACGGTCCACCCGTTGGATCTCCGATCAACGCCACTTTCCGCTCTGATAACGGAGAAGAACTTAAAACTGTCGTGGGGAAAGTGATCGCGCGCCTGTCGCAAATCCCGGGAGTGATGGACCTCAAGGTCGATGACTTTGCAGATGCCGATGAAGTCATGGTTCAGATTGATTACGAACTTGCGGATCGCCTTGGTGTCAAAGTCACTGATATTGGTAACACTATTCGCACTGCTCTCGGTGGAGTGTTTGTTTCCGAAGTTACTCTTAATAACAAAGAAGTGAACCTCAACGTGAAGTTCATGGACGATTACAAGGAAATCACGACAGATCTTGAACAGATCAAGGTCCAGGATGAAAAAGATAACCTGATTCCTCTGGGAAGAATCGCGAAGTTTGTAAAACACGAGGGAACTCCACAGATCAAGCGCTTTGACTTCAAGAGATCAAAGACAGTCGTCGGTGGTGTGGATGAAGCGAAAACAACAGCTTTCGCAGTTAACAATGTTCTGAAGAAAGAATGGGAAACACTCTCACTCGAACATCCTGAGGTCTCTCTGGTGTTCGGCGGTGTGGAAGAAAGTACTCAGGAGTCGATGCAGTCACTCTTCGATGCACTCATTCTTGCTCTCATCGGAATTTTTGCTCTCCTCGTATTCATGTTCCACTCCTTCCTGCGTCCGTTCATCATTATGATGACGATTCCTCTGGGACTTGTTGGTTTCTCCGTAGCGTTTTTCCTTCACGGAAAGCCCGTTTCTTTCATGGCCCTGATCGGGATTATTGGTCTCACGGGGATTATCGTAAACTCAGGGATCGTTCTCATTGAGTTTATTGAAATCGCCCGTCG
>JAYVHR010000379.1:0-2199 GCA_043771075.1 Bacteriovoracaceae bacterium | reverse complement strand
CGCTCATTCTGATCACGGGGTTTTCTTTTGAATATCTATTTTATCGGACAATGAAAGAGATCCCTTCTCAGAAAACAAATTCTGTCGGAATAAAAAAAGTGCTTGTGGTCGGCGGTTCAATAATTGATACCATCACTCCGGGTCTTAGGTCCGTTTTTCAGAGTAAGCGGCTCAAAGGTTTTGAATTTTTCAGTCTTTCGCATCCACTTATGAGTTCAGAACTTGCCAGGCAAATGATCTCTGATCATCTCAATACTTTAAAACCCGATCTGGTTTTACTCCTGATCGGGATGCATGAAAAAAGTATCAAGAAACTTTTATCGCTGGAGCGCAGGGAGAAATTCCTGAGTTACGTTCTGAGAAAAGATTCAGAGGGTCTCAATAGATACATCATTACAGTTTTGAACGAGATCCTGCAACAGCCAAACGCCGCCTACGAACTGGGTCAGTTACACTTATTCCTGCATTCAAAAGAAGTCATCGATCTTCTGAATCCTGAAGTGTTGGCACCGGCACTGGTAAAAATGATTGATATTGAAGTGCAAACTTTTTCGAAAAAAGAAGAAAGGATTCTGAACCTGTTTATGATCTCTGAGAACATTCTTGTAGACCGGTCCAATACGAAGAACATAAGAATTGATCAATTCCTAAAGAACTTCGATAGTTTCCTGAGATATAAAGGAAAATTTGAAGGAAAGGAACTTTTTATCGCCACCGATTCCCAATGGCGCAATAAGCTTTCTAAAATGGCCGGGAAAGAGGACTTGCATAATTTTCTTCTTCGCTCACCGGATATGCTTCTTGGATTCGGGATACGTCTTTATCTGTTAACTCAAACGGATATGATGGAAAGAGGAGGTGTCGATCCCAGGATGGTGCAGATTATTAAAAATCTAAAAAAACGTCATACAGTCTTCGGCTTACATGGAAATCGTCTTTCCGGAAAAAACCATCAATTGATGGATAACATTTCATCCATCAAAACCTTGCTGGCGGAAAATAGTATTCCCCTGATTCTTCTGCAATATCCGAATACCGATTGGGAAGGGATAAAACAGGTCGGTAAAGAGCTGGGAATTACAGTCGTGAAAAACCAGCAAGCCTTCAGAAATCTTGTTACCAAAGAAAATTATTTTAAATTTTTCATTGATCGAACCGGTGATACCGGACATCTTACGGAATACGGCTCGGAAATTTATGGACGAACTCTGGTTGAACAGTTACCCGAATATTTCAAGTAGTAGCTAATTTCCGCCAGTCTCTTTCACTGCCATATCCATTCCCCAGCCTGCGAGCTTCACGTTCCAGGAAGAGGGAATGAGTCTCGGGAAAAATGCAAAAAGCTTATTTAAAAATCCTGGAATGATCACTGACTTACCTTTCAGCGCACCTTCAAGTCCGATGCGCGCCACTTTTTCTGAAGACATGAGCGGATTCCAGCCTTTCAGTGTTTGGTTATTGTTCTTCAGGAAGTCAGTCGCCGTTCCACCAGGACACAAGCACGATATCCGTACGTTTGTTCCTTTCATCTCTTCATTGAGAATCTCGGAAAATATTTTCACGTAGGTTTTCGAGGGAGCATAAACAGTGAACCGCGGGGCTGGCTGGAAGGCTGCCACTGAAGCGACGTTGAGAACGAGCGCAGGCTTTTTGTGGGAAAGCATGTGTTTTACAAACAGATAAGTGCTGGTTGTGAGGGTCACCATATTCAGTTGCATGATTTTTTTGTGATCATCGAGAGTGGCATCGACAAATTTTCTCCACGGACCAATTCCAGCGTTGTTAATCAGAAGATCAACATCGCCATTTTTCGTCGCTTCCCGGAAAAGAATTTCGGACGATTCCGGAAGTGAGAGATCAAGAGAAAGTGTTTCAACCTGAATGCCATAAAGTGCCTTAAGAGTCGCCGCAAATGCTTCCAGTTGATCTTTCCTGCGGGCCACGAGGAAAAGATTTGTCTTTCTGGCCGCAAGAAGCCGGGCAAAATCTGCACCGATTCCACCTGAAGCACCAGTGATGACTGCGCGAAGAGGATTATTCATGGGAAAAGTATAACTCTAATGCGGAGCTCATAAGGCGAAAATCTTAGTCACGACTACCTCTGCATGATAAAATCTCGACGTCTAATCAACCTCAGGAGTGCATTGTGTCAGAAGAGAATCTGAAGTCGATGGCCGATCTGGTCGCCCATAGCAAACA
>JAYVHR010000378.1:0-3278 GCA_043771075.1 Bacteriovoracaceae bacterium | reverse complement strand
TTGGCGCCGACATTTTTGATAATGCCCGTGAGGTGATGAAGAGTTCCCGGCTTATCCTGAATTGGAATTGAGATCGTCACTTTACGGTGAGACTCAATCAATCCGCGGTCAATAATTCTCTCCAGGAGATTCACGTCAATATTTCCGCCGCAGATGACGAGAACAATATTTTTCCCTTTAAACTTCTTCGGATTTTTCTGCCAGAGCTGATCAAAGAGTGCCAGAGGCAGAGCTCCTGCACCTTCAGCAATCACGCGAGCTTTCTCCATCAACTGAAGAATCGCCCACGCCATTTTTTCATCATCCACTTTGTGCGAAGACTCGAGAACTCCCTCGAGAAGTTTCCACATTTCTTCATTCACTTTGCGGACCCGGATTCCATCAGCGAAAGTGTCTCCTTTCTCAGAGTTCACAATTTTCCCGGTATTGAGTGTGTCCACCATCGGACTGCAACCCGAAGACTGGCCCGCGATAACTTTTGCTTTTGATTTTTCGCTCTTCAGAACCTGACCTATACCAGAAACGAGTCCTCCCCCACCAATAGCAGAAAAAACGTAATCCATCTGGGGAATCTGTTCGAGAAGCTCATAGGCGACAGTTCCCTGACCCGCGATCACCAGAGGATCATGGAAAGGATGAACGAAGATCATTTTCTTTTTCTTCATCATCTCCTGAGCATGCACGAAACATTCTTCTATGCTGTGACCATGAAGGACAACTTCCGCACCGAGATTTTCTGTATTACGGATTTTCGTTAAGGGAGATCCAAGCGGCATGACGATGGTTGCTTTGATGCCGAATTTCTTCGCGGCCCACGCCACACCCTGTGCGTGGTTACCGGCGCTCACTGCCAGCACACCTTGTTTTTTCTCAGCCGCTGTTAATTGCGAAATCTTGAAAGTTGCTCCTCTCATCTTGAATGATCCGATAGGAAGCATGTTCTCGAGCTTTAGATAAATTTCACAACCATATTTTACGGAGAGCCATTCATTATAAATTAACGGCGAAGGATCAATGGCATCCGAAACAATCTTCCGTGCCTTCTTAAAAAGTTGCATGTCGATTTTCATGTGGCTCCTGAATTGATGTAGTGCCAGATAATCCTGATCCCGAGACAAATGAAAATAACTCCTCCAAACCGCAGTAACCAGCGGTGCGGAATCTCCCGGAAAAGGGAGGTAAGAAAATATAGGGAAAGGCAAATGACGAAAGTAATGAGGCCGATCAGGATCGCCATTCCCTGGGCATCTGGAATAGTTCCGAGACTGATTCCCGCCGCCATAGCATCAATGGAAGTGGCAATGGCCAGAAGGATAAGCGGAAAAACACCCCACTTGAGATCTTTCACTTCATTTTTCTGAGCTTCCTGAAAGAGCTTGAGTCCCATCAGGATGAATATTCCGGTAACTACGAGCTGAGAGAGGTAACCATAGGATGAAAAGGCCAACAGATAACCTCCGTAGCTACCTGCCCAAAGCATAGCAAACTGGAAGATTCCAAAGGTCAGGGCCGTGAGAACTCCCTTGGCGAGATGATTTTTTCGCGGTTCTTCTGCGGTAATTAATCCGAGGGCAAAGCTCACCACTCCCGCATCCACAGCGAGACCCACACCCAAAAGAAGGATTTCAAGAGATATCATTCTGGAACTTCCCTTTGATAACCCCTACTATATCGTGTTAAATTAAAAACATGAAAGGCTTTCAGCGGATTATCATTCTCTCGATCATGGGGACTTATCTGGTCATACTGGCCGGTTCCATCGTTCGTGGAACAGGATCCGGTTTAGGCTGCCCTGACTGGCCACGTTGTTTCGGTCAATGGGTTCCGCCGATGGATATTTCTGAGCTCCCGGCAGATTATAAAGAAATATATAAAATTTCGGGCAAGACGATCGCTGATTTTGATCCGTTTAAAACGTGGACTGAATACATCAACAGATTGCTGGGCGTTGTACTCGGGTTTTTCATCACTCTTCTTTTTGCATTTTCATTCAAGCTTCGCCACACGGAGCGGAATATTCCCTGGTTCTGTGCGGGACTTCTGGTTCTGATTCTTATTCAGGGCGGAGTCGGAGCACTGGTAGTTTCCACACACCTGAAGCCATTTCTCATTACCATTCACATGTTCCTCGCCATTCTTCTTCTGTTCGGACTCCTCTATCTCAGAAAATATTGCGATGACCTCGAAGATACGGCGATTGTTCAGCCGGTTGATGGAAAAGCTTTATTCATTTCTCAGGTGCTCGTCGGTATCACTTTTATCCAGATTCTCATGGGCACTCAGGTGAGACAGCAGGTTGATTACCTGACCCGCGATACCGGGACTTTTACATACGGAAATGTGATTGAGGGCCTCGACTGGGTTTTCATTGTTCACCGGTCATTTTCACTCGTCATTGTGAGTTTGTTTCTTTATCTCCTGCTGTATCTTCACCGCACGCGTTTTAACCGCGCGGCTTTTTTCACCACTCTCTTTGCTTTCTTCTGCGTTCTTGCGAACGTCACCACCGGAATTGCTCTCAACTATTTCGACTTTCCTGCCAATGCCCAGCCGCCACACCTTTTCTTTGGCGTGATGACTATAGGACTTCTCTATTCTTTGAAATTGAATCTGAAGGGAACTCTTCTCGATTAAGTTTTGAAGTTTCTTGATCTCGCAAACTCATACATAACAATGGAGGCCGCAACCGAAACGTTGAGACTCTCTACCTTACCAATCTGCGGAATCTTTATCCACTTGATGGCAGGATAATGCTCTTTCTTAAAACTGAGTCCACTTCCTTCATGCCCGAGAACAAATGCACTCTTCTCCGGAAAATTTATTTCATGAATTCCGGTTTCGGCTTCTGAATCAAAAGCGTAGAAAGTAAACCCCTGATCCAGATGGCGCTGATAACTTTCCATGAAAGTGGGAGTCATGGTCCAGGGAAGCCGTTTCATGCAGCCTTTGGCCGGATGCGGATCGAAAAATGGAGTTCCCACGACATCAACTCCGAGGGCACCGAAAGCCTCAGCAGACCGGATGATTTTCCCTATGTTAAAGTCCACCTTCAGGTGATCAAGAATGATCACAAAGGGATAGGGCCCGGGCCTCCCCATCATTTTGTTCAGAAGGCGCTGCCGCTCAAAGGTTTTTTGCATGTACTGACGCTTGTTCATGCGTTAATCTTATCCCATGATTGGACTTTTAGTCATCGCTCTTACAGTTGTAATGATCATCACTCTCGTGCGGAATGCCCTCGTTGGTAAGCAACTGACTGCGGATGAAAACTTTCCCGG
>JAYVHR010000377.1:0-4327 GCA_043771075.1 Bacteriovoracaceae bacterium | reverse complement strand
TGTAAGAATTAATTTCGTGTGTTTTGATTTTTTCCTGTTAGTTTCAGGGCCGGATTATTTTTTCAAGGAGTGTTTATGCGTATCATCCTCGTGTTCCTGGCCCTCACAGCACTTGTTGCCTGCGGAAAAAAAGGCGGCGGTAGCTCAGAAGAAATTTCTGAGGCCCAGCAATGTGAAGTGAATGGCGAAGTGGTTTCATGTGACAGTATTTATGATGGTCTCGGAGTGGATATTCTGGATGCCATGGTCGATGTTCCGGCCACCGTGAATGCTTCTTCTATTACATTCAATCAGGCCCGCTCGGTGAAGACCGAAGGAAGACGCATTAATTGCTCTACTTCTGTGAACAGCGGCGATGTTTATCACTACACAGTAAATGGTGATGTTCTTTATCTTGATACTCCATCAGGAAATATCTCAATGAAACGCGTTCATGGCGAAGGCGGAGTTGTCGGGACATGGAAATGGACCGGCATTGTTGATGGGGCGACTTATCAGACAAAACTCATGACAATTGTGAAATCGATGAACAGAGTAATCATGAAAACGACATGTGAACGCTAAAGTATAAAGGGCCGCATGTCGTGCGGCCCATTTTCTTTTCAATTAGTTCAGATTTTCAATGACTGTAGCCACACCCTGACCCAATCCAATACACATTGTTGCCAGTCCATAGCGCTTGTTGTTTTCACGCAGCTGATGGGCCAGAGTTCCGGTGATCCGCGCTCCTGAGCATCCTAATGGATGACCAAGGGCAATCGCACCACCGTTCAAGTTTACTGTCTTGTCAGCGCGCTCGAGCAGTCCCAGGTCTTTCATGACCGGAATAGACTGAGCGGCAAATGCTTCATTGAGTTCTACGATATCCATCTGATCCATGGTGAGCTTCGCTTTAGCGAGAGCTTTTTTCGCGGCCGATACCGGACCGTATCCCATGATGCTTGGTTCGCAACCGGTAGCGGAAATAGAAATAATTCTCGCGAGAGGCTTAAGTCCCAGTGCTT
The DNA here is from genome assembly GCA_043771075.1 of Bacteriovoracaceae bacterium. GTDB lineage: Bacteria > Bdellovibrionota > Bacteriovoracia > Bacteriovoracales > Bacteriovoracaceae > Peredibacter. The sequence continues at coordinate 3,323 of JAYVHR010000377.1, read as the reverse complement.
TTGCTTTTTCTTCGGACATGACCAGAACGGCAGAGGCTCCGTCTGAAAGGGCAGAAGAGTTACCCGCCGTGACCGTTCCATTTCTTGGATCGAATACTGCAGGAAGTTTTCCCAGTGTCTCAGGAGTGGTTTCAGGACGAACCACTTCATCAGATGAAATCAGTGAAGGAACACCCATTTCATCGTGCCCCATCGTCGCGACCACTTCATTCTTAAAGCGGCCTTGCACCATCGCCTCATGGGCCTTGTGATGAGAGCGTGCTGCGAATTCATCCTGCATTTGTCTTGAGACATTATGCATGCGTCCCAGAAGCTCAGCAGTAAGACCCATCGATCCGGCACCCTTGGAAGTCGTGAGGGCCAGAGCAGGGTTAAAATCCACACCGTGATACATTGGCACATGTCCCATGTGTTCAACACCACCGCAGAGATAAATTTCACCTTCACCGGACCAGATTCCCTGAGTCGCCATATGAATGGCAGTCATGGAAGATCCACAGAGGCGGTTTACTGTCTGAGCGGAAACAGTTTTCGGAATTTCGGTGAGAAGCTGGGCATTTCTTCCGATGTTATAACATTGCTCGAGAGTCTGCTGCACGCATCCCCAGATAATGTCTTCGATCTCTCCCGGATTCATATTCGGGTTTCTCTTGAGGAGTGCCTTCATGAGGTGAGCGGAAAGATCTTCAGCACGGACGTTTCTGAAAACTCCGGCCTTGGATTTTCCCATCGGGGTTCTGACGGCGTCTACGATGACTGCGTTTTTCATATGTTTTTCCTAGTAGTAAGTTTTATTCTGAGCGGCCATCTCTTTCATCTTCGGTGTGAGCTCATACATTTTTCCGATCTCTGTGAACTTTTTCGAATTCTCTTCGAGCTTTTTCATACCGATCGTATCGGCGTACTTGAGAGCTCCGGCGCGGAAGGGAGGGAAGCCCAGACCCAGGAGAAGACCCATATCCACTTCAGTCGCGGTATCAACAATCTTATCCTCAAGGCATCTCGCACTTTCCACGATCATCGGAATCATCATCCGCATCACGATATCCTCATCCGTCACTTCAACCGTTCTTTTCACGACAGGTTTAATGAGTTCGTAGACCGCAGGATTCACTTTCTTAACCGGCTTTCCTTTCTTATCGAGTTCGTACTCGTAGAAGCCGAGATTGTTTTTTTGTCCGTAGCGCTTGTTCTCATACATGACTTCGAGAATTGTTTTTGTTGAGTAGGCCATGCGGTCCGGAAAAGCATCGGCCATGATTTTCGAAGCATGAACTCCTGTATCAATTCCCACAACATCGAGAAGGTAGGCCGGGCCCATCGGCCAGCCGAATTTCTCCATCACTTTATCAATTTTCTGGAAGTCCACTCCGTCTTCGAGGAGGTGAACAAATCCCTTGAAGTAAGGGAAGAGAATGCGGTTCACGAGGAATCCCGCGCAGTCGTTCACGACAATCGGAGTTTTGTTCATCTGAAGAGCATAGTTCACGGCACGTGCGACAGTTTTTTCCGACGTCTTCGCTCCGCGGATAATTTCCACGAGTGGCATACGATGAACCGGATTAAAGAAGTGCATGCCACAAAAATCTTCCGGACGCTTGAGACCCTCGGCGAGTTTTGTAATGGAAATTGTCGACGTGTTACTGGCCAGAACTGTCCCCTGAGGAACAACACCTTCTACCTCACTGAGAACTGCTTTTTTCACTTTCTCATTCTCAACCACTGCCTCCACCACAAAGTCCGTGTGAGCAAAGTCAGAGTAGGAGAGTGTCGGAGTAATGTGAGAGATGACCTGCGCCATCTTCTCTGGAGTTGTTTTCTTTCTTTCGAGTTCTTTATTCAGAAGCTTGGAAGCTTCATTCATGCCGAGCTCAAGCTGTTCAGTCTTGATATCTTTCATCAGAACCGGAGTGCCCATAGAAGATGACTGGTAAGCAATCCCTCCGCCCATAATTCCGGCGCCGAGAACGGCACCAAATTTTGTGGGAGCTGCGTCCTTCGTTATTTTCTTAGAAACTTTTTTCAGGTACTGATCACCAAGGAAAACCTGAGTGAGGCATTCGGCGGTTTTTGTTTTTGCCATTCTGGCGAAAGCTTCGCCTTCAATTTTCATCGCCTCATCACGACCGAGGCGGGAACCTTTCTGCATGACCTCGACGGCCGCCACAGGAGCTGGATAATTGGGGCCCGCGATTCCTGCAACGAAAGCTTTCGATCCATCAAAGCTCATGGTGGATTCGATGCGATCAAGTTTCAGCGCAGATTTTTTCTGCTGATTTCTTCCTTCCCAGTTGAGGTCACCTTTTACAGCGCGCTCAAGAAGTTTAAGCCCTGCAGTTTCAAGGAGCGACTCTTCCACGATTCCGTCGATGGTTCCGAATTTCAAACACTCATCTGTCTTGTATTGTTTTCCTGACGTGATCCATTCAATTGCGTGATCGGCACCAATGAGACGAGGTAGACGGACTGTTCCGCCCCAGCCGGGAATAATTCCGAGTTTCGTTTCGAGTAATCCGATTTGTGCTTTAGGAGAGGCCAGGCGATAAGTCATCGCCAGAGCAATCTCGCAACCACCACCGAGAGCAAAACCATTCACGAGTGCGACTGTCGGAAAAGGAAGATCTTCAAAACCATTGAAGACCTGATTCACGCCGTGAAGAAACTGCTGAAGCTCATCTTCCGTTTTCTGAAAGTGTCCCATGAACTCGGTGATGTCTGCACCGAAGACAAAACCGCCGGGTTTTCCGGAAGCGAAAAGAAGTCCTTTCGCTTTTTGCTTTTTCACGACTTCGAGAACTTCGGAAAGTTCTTTTATTGCTTTGGCATTGAAGACGTTTGTCGATTGATCTCTAAGATCAAAGACCACTTTGAGAAAATCGTTAGGGAGACTTTCGAGGCGGAATGCCTCTCCGGAATAAAGCATGGAAACTCCTTCAGAGAAATAAATATGATTTTACTCCCTGAAGTCTCTTTTCTCTATGAGAAACGGTTCCGACAAATTTGCTACAGATATTTCGTGAGATCTTTTTTGATATCTTCGGGTTTATCCGTTGGTGCGTAGCGCTTCACGACCTGGCCATTCTTATCCACCAGGAACTTAGTGAAGTTCCATTTGATGGCCTCGGTGCCGAGAAGACCTGGTTTTTCGCCCTTGAGATATTTGTAGAGGGGATCGGCTTCGCCGCCGTTTACGTCGACTTTGGCGAACATAGGGAATGTAACGTTGTAGGTAAGTGAGCAGAAGCTCTTGATCTCTTCAGCGTTTCCTGGTTCCTGTTTTCCGAACTGGTTACACGGAAAGCCCAGTACTTCCACTCTACCGG
>JAYVHR010000376.1:0-2084 GCA_043771075.1 Bacteriovoracaceae bacterium | reverse complement strand
AATCACGTGGTCGGCTTCGATCGCCGGAAGGATGAATGGGGAAGTTTCATTGCGAATGTCAAAGCGCACGCACCGTACGACCTGATTCTCGATCTGCATGCCACGATGAGATCGTTTCGCCTCAGATGTTCGTTCTGGTCAACACCGCAACTCACTGTCGACAAGCGCCGCTGGGAAAGATTTTTCCTCACAAAAATTAAAAGTGTCACGATCAGAAGGTTGTTTCACGCCAAAGTTTTTGGTCTTGAGCCGCAGGTGGAAAGAATCATCACGGACCTCCAGGATATTTTTGAAGACCGGAGAGGCGTCCGTGCGACACGCGATTACCGGAAAGGTCCGCACGAAGAGATGACGAGTCTTCCTTCGCCTGATGTTTACTCCATTCCCGGAAAATATATTGTTCTCGCACCCTCCGCATCGTTTACACCGAAGCGCTGGCCGGTGGAATATTTTGTCGAGCTCGCGGAAAAACTTCTCGCGACGACCGATTTCCATCTGGTGGTTCTCGCCGGGCCTGATGACAAATTTTGTGATGCTTTCCATGTGATCACCGGCCCACGTCTTATGAATCTCCAGGGGAAAACATCTGTGAAAGAATCCATGATGATTCTGGCGCGCGCGGAATTATCCATCGGCAATGATTCCGGCATGAATCACATTGCCGAAGCTCATGGAGTTCCGGTGGTGACGATCTTCGGTCCGACTGATCCGCTGTTTGGTTTCGCTCCCCACGGAAAAAAATCCTCTTATCTCTCGAAAGATCTCTGGTGCAAGCCCTGTTCCACGACCGGCAGCTCACCCTGTTACCGGAAAGAACTTTACTGCATGAAAGAAATTTCTGTAAGTGAAGTGATGACGAAGGCAAAAGAGGCGCTCGCATGAGACTCTATTCCATTGTCATGCGCTTACTCTCACTCGTTTTCATATTTATTCCTCAGGTGCGTGAGCGTCTGGTGTTCGAAAGAAAAAACGGTTCTGATCCTTTCACCCGCAAATTTTCATCTCCCGCTGATCTCGCGTTTGAATTTTCCAGTGAAGGGGAGTTTCAGCAGGTCATGCCACTCATCACAGACGCGCTGGCGGCCGGAAAGAAAATAGAACTCCTGTATTTTTCCCCGAGTGTGGAGAAGGGAGTGAAAGAGCTTTGTGAAAAGCATCCGGGCAAAATCCGCGCTCTCCGGTACCCGCTCCTCACCGGTGGATTTTTACACTGGATGACCTCACCGAAACTTATCCTCGTTCGCTATGATCTCTTTCCCGATATTCTCTCCTACCCGGGAGAGCTCTTTATGGTGTGGGTGACTTTCAAGAAAGAGCGCTCGCGTGGGAGAAACGTTTCTTCCTGGAAGAAACAATTTTTACGGCGAGCGAAGACTATCATCTACGCCACTGACGAAGATGCGGCCGAAGGTAACAGGATGGGATTTCCGGGTTATGCTTTTGATTTCCGGATCGAACAGATCAGGCGCCGGCGTCTGGAAAAAGACGATAAGTTCGCGCGCATTTTCCCGGAATACAGCTCACTCGGGTTTGATCAATTTCCCCGGGAGAAAAGGCTCATCTTCGGAAACGCCTGGCCGTCGGATCTGATCCTTCTTGAGAATCTTCCGGAAGACATTTATATCCTCGTTGTTCCGCATAAGCTCGAACCGGAAATTCTCGCTGCCTTTGAAAAACATCTTGGGAAACGCGCGGTGATTCTCAACAAGAAGGGAGTTCTCTGCGAACTCTACGCCGATTTTGGCCGCGCCTATGTGGGCGGAGGTTTTGAGACGAGCATTCATTCCGTCCTCGAACCCCTGATTAGTGGAGCGGATCAGATTTCTGCCGGTCCCATCAACCACCGCTCCACTGAGATTGATATCGCTCTTTCACAGGGGAAAATGACGGTTGTGAGGAACAGTCAGGAGTTTAACCAATGGCTGCGCACACCCCTTGTGAGTGAGTCAGGAGATGGTAAAATAGCAGCGTTGTCCTCGGGCTATTTGAATTACAGAAAGGCGATCATTTCATGCTGAAGAACCGCTACCAGGAAATCCTGATCGGGCTCAATATCGTTTCGCTTGTCCGCGGGATTATTTCTC
>JAYVHR010000375.1:0-5436 GCA_043771075.1 Bacteriovoracaceae bacterium | reverse complement strand
TGGTCTTGATTAATCATGTCATCCTCCTTGGAACATATCTATTCATGCACAGGAGATGCCGTTGACTGGTACTCGATTTGCATTTTGCTCTACCAATGCAAGGAGGACACATGTCTAAGCATAATGAAAAAAAAATCTCTCAGTTAGCTAAGCAAGTGAACAGGAAGAACGGTCAAACAGATGAACCCGGACAAAGAGATGAGAACGGGCTGGTTGAGCAATATCGGGTTATCAAAGATGATCTGATGAAATTGCGCGATGATCTGACCCGCGGCTATGACATGGCAAAAGATGCAGTTGATAAAAAAACAATTGTCAGTGAGTTAATGAAGCTTCGCAGCTCTTTTTAATTGAGTCAGTTGGCCACATGTACTGTGGAAGGATGCCCCTCACTGGTGAGTTAAGTGCTTTAAAATTTATTGGATAAAATTGGCATGGTTTGTGCCTTTTTTGTTTTGACGTTAGTCGCGTACATCACAAGGAGTTAGTTATGTTACGAGCTGCAATTGCTTTTTTTGTCCTCGGTCTGGTAGCGATCCTTTTGGGAGCAAATGGAATCGGCGGACTCTCGGTGGATATCGGGAAGACACTTCTTTTCGTATTCCTCATTCTCGCAGTGATCAGCTTCGTTGCAAGTCTGGTGATGGGAAAGAAAATTACTCGAGGCCCATAGTTTTATTCAGGACCGGAGTCAGCTCCGGTCCTGCATAAATCTTTGTTTCATTTCGCCCAGGTCAAACTCTGCAATTATCGCTTCCATTCTTTTCCGGGCGTGCTCGCCTGGTAAGTCTTTATATTCAGCAATAATTAGTTCGTTTTTCATTGAATGTTCCCACCCAATTAACTCTGTCACCGTTACCTGATAACCCTGAGATTCGAGTTCAAGACATCTCAATACATTAGTCAGGTGTGAACCAAATTCTCTGGTGTGAATGGCGTGACGATAGATTTCCGTCAATGGGGATTTGAGATTCTTTCCCTTTCCTTTCCGAAGCTGGGAAGCCATTTCGGCCTGGCAGCAAGGAACGAGAACCATAAAGCGCGCTCTTTTATGCAATCCGAATTTTATGGCATCATCAGTAGCGGTATCACAGGCATGAAGGGCCGTGACGATATCTACCTGGTCAGGAATATCTTTGCTGTCGATAGAGTTCGCAACAGTATCATTAAGGAACTTCATATTCCTGAAGCCCAGCTTTTGAGCAAGGTCACGGGATTTTTGAATGAGTTCCGCGCGAAACTCAATCCCGATTACTTGTCCCTGCTTCTTATCCTTAAAGAATAAGTCATAGAGAATGAAGCCCAGATATGATTTCCCTGCTCCGTGATCGACGAGCACCGGTTCGTGCCCTCCTTCCGAAGAAGAAATGAGCAGAGGTTCAATGAATTGAAAGAGATGATAAACTTGCTTGAGTTTCCTGCGGGTATCCTGGTTGAGTTTACCCTCACGTGTCAGGATGTGTAGTTCTTTTAAAAGCTCAAGTGATTGGCCGGGTCTTATTTCTGGAATGAGTGTCATGCTTAAAGATAATAGAAAATCATTGCCCGCGCAATTCCGGTTTTGGCACAGTGCCAGACCTCCGCGGATGGTTCAGCAGTTCGATCAGCTATATGATTGATTCAGGGAGCTTCTATGTTTGTACCCGAAGATATGCTGGGACGATATTTTGAAAGAAGAAAACGCGATCTCGATGAATGTGTAAAACATTTGCGGGAAGGCAGGCTTAATTTCATTGAGAAAGTAGGTCATCAGTTAAAGGGCAATGCGGTGACTTTTGGTTACCCCGAGCTATCTGAAATCGGGAAGGAACTTGAGGTGGCTGCCCAGGAGGGCAGCCATGACGAGATATTAGTTGTAATTGATAAATTCCGTGACTGGGTTGATGTGCATCTTAGTTAAGATTCATTTCCTTCAACTTCCGATAAAGGGTCTTGCGATCGATTCCAAGGTCTTTTGCCGTCTGTTCCTTGGCGCCATCGTTCTTATCAAAAATATATTGAATGTACTTTTTGCAAAGCTCATCAAGAGTGACGGGTTTCTCTGATTCGAAAGTCATTCCGGGAACGGCTTCACCATCATTTTTTTCTTCGGACCCGTAGTAATCATCGGTCGGAAGGTCTTCCGATAAAATAAATTCAGATGTTGTCAGAACAACAGCGCGCTCAATGGCGTTCTCCAGCTCGCGAACGTTACCCTTCCACTCGTGATTTTCCAGTTTCTGGATAGCTTCTTTAGCAAATCCCTTTACCAGGACATTATTCATGACAGCGAACTTTTTCAGGAAGTATTCTGAAAGAGGTAGAATATCATCCTTACGCTCGCGCAGGGGCGGCATATAGATAGGAATTACATTCAGTCGGAAAAATAAATCTTCCCGGAAGCGGCCTTCTGCAACTTCCTTACGAAGATCCTTGTGGGTTGCACAGATAATTCGGGCAGTGATATCGCGGTACTGGTTCTCACCAATTCTTTTAACTTTCCGCTCCTGAAGAACGCGAAGAAGTTTTGCCTGCAGGGGAAGTGAAAGATCCCCGATCTCGTCAAGGAATAGAGTTCCTTTGTTCGCCTCTTCAAAGAGTCCGACTTTCTTGTCACTGGCACCCGTGAATGACCCTTTGGCATGACCAAACAATTCCGACTCGAGAAGGTTTTCTGGAATGGCCGAACAGTTAATCGCTATGAAAGGACCGTCTTTTTTATCTCCGAGTTCATGAACTGCTTTTGCAATCACTTCCTTGCCGGATCCACTTTCACCCGAGATAAGAACGTTGGCCTGGCTGGTAGAAACTCTCTTCGCGAGTTCTAGCGCTTTCCTGAAACCAGCGGATTTTCCGATCACACCTTTGAGCCCCATGACGTCTTCCTGGAAAAGACTCTTGAGATTTGAGTTTTCCTGCTGAACTTCATTGAGGAAAAGTGCCCGTTGCACGGAAATGAGTAACTGTGGAATGTGAAGAGGCTTCAATACGAAATCGTAAGCTCCGGACTCAATAGCTTCGACAGCGGTTTCAACACTTCCTTCCGATGTCATAAGAATAATGGGAAGAGAAAATTTTGTTTTCCGGATTCTCTTGATGAATTCCATTCCTGACATAGCAGGAAGCTTTAAGTCTGAGATCACAACGTCACATTCTATGCGGCTGGATTCAATTTCAATCAATGCTTCTTCAGCATTGTTGAAGGCATGAACCTTATAGCCTCTCTGCTTGAAAAAGCTCGCGAGTAGATCTAAGAGATCCAGATCATCATCAATCAAAACAATCGTAGAGCTGATTTTAAGTTTCATGGGGCGTAATTCCTTCGATGGGAAATTTTGCCTAATATAGAGGCAGAAGTACCCAGCGACAAGCTAACGAGCCTCAGTGCTGAACATGTAACCTGCTGATAAATCTCACTTCCTATCTAAGGATATCCTTGAGATTTTAATAGGCGTTCTTTAAAAGTTTATGCACCGACATAATGTTAAAATTATCCAATGCATTTAGGCGAAGCGATGACATATGTCTTGAAAACGAAGGGGCAGACTATCCTTCAGGGCTTCTGGAAAGAAGATCTGGTCGGTATTCTGTCTGATGTTATCTCAAATGGTGCACGAATCTTCGATGGAAGTCGTGATCTGTTGAAAAATGTTTCTCTGAAAGATCTCCCGGGAAATATTCTTCAATCCAGTCAGGAGATCATTCATATTTCGCGGGTAATGCCCGGAAGAATTAAAAAAGGATTATCCGATTTTCAGAATGATCTCGTATACGAATTAGACAACAGGAAAGATCCGAAAGAAAAAGCGCTTTTTTGTTTCAAGGTTTTCGGTGTGCTTTCTTCCTCAACAATCTCAACTTTTTACAACATTCCTGTTCCCGGGAAAGGAAAGCTTCGTATCCGCTCGGCCTTTGCCAAGTTTCTTATTGCCGAGTTTATTTTGAGATCACTCCGCACATTCATCGGGAGATTTCTCAATGAAGTTGAAAAAGAGCTGACTCTTGAGGCGGACATCGAACATGTCCGGTACTTTCGTCGACTGATGGAGGGTGGTGAAATAGCAGGAGAACAGTTTGAAACCAGCACCGAGGACCCGGCTTTCCGTATGGCGGACAAGTTCCGGTACACAATTTTGAACGGTGATGACGAAACCTGAATTTCAATCTATCTTATCCCAATGAGTAATGACGTCACCGAGACCCTCCAGAATCTGAGAATCCGCTATTGTCAGTCAGCACTGGATATTTCAGATTGTGCGGCAAATCCCACCGACCAGATGGCGCACTGGCTTCAGGATTCGATGTCTGCCGAATGTGACGAACCTAACGCCTTCACTCTTTCTACCTGTCAGGACGGAAAACCCCGGGCACGCGTTGTTCTTCTCAAGGGCCTTCTGCAGAATAAACTCTATTTTTATACGAACTATCAGAGCTCCAAGGGATCTGATATTTCCAGCAACGACTCTGTTGCCATGACTTTTTTATGGCTCCCCCTCCAGAGGCAGGTACGGATAGAAGGCAAAGTGAATCTCGCCACACCTCAGGAGTCCGATGAATACTTCAGCAAGCGTCCACGTGGAAGTCAGATCGGCGCGATTGCTTCTCCCCAGAGTTCGCGCGTGAGTGACAGAGGCCAGCTGGAAAAATGGTTCCGGGATGCAGAAGAAAAATTTCAGGGACAGGAAATTCTACCTCGTCCTGCCCATTGGGGTGGATACATAATCACGCCTGAATATTTTGAATTCTGGCAAGGTCGCGACAATCGCATGCATGACCGGATCAGCTACGTATTGAAAAATGGAAAATGGGAAATGTTCAGACTGGCACCCTAAGTGCGACGGAAAATATAAGTCAAAGTTCCGGCCCAGAACAATCCAACCGTACATCCCCCCAGAATATCTCCCGCATAATGAACACCGAGATAGATTCTCGAGAAACATACTAATGCGACAAGAATCCACAGAAGACGATAACGTTCGGGAAATTTCAGGTTACTCAGAGAAAAGAAAATCAGGGCCGTAGAATTGGCTGCGTGTGAAGAGACAAATCCATACTTACCTCCGCATTTCTGGCCGAACTGATAAATGAGAGACTTCAGTTCCTCAATCCGGCAGGGGCGCAGGCGCTGTACCAGATTTTTCAGAATATAGGAGGAAGTGACATCACTTAAAACCAACGCCAGGATAAGAAACACTGTGAATATGCCCAGTTTTTTTATAGGCAGCGTGAGTTTTGCTTTCCAAAGGAAAAAGGCAATAAAAGGAATCCAGATGACCTGTCCTGAAAGGAAGATCATGACGTAATCCAGGAATGGAGCGTGTAAACCGTTCATCCACAGGAAGAGGTTTAGGTCGAGTTTGTTCAAAAAATTTATCATCTGTATGCTATGATCATAACACAATGACAAAATCTCTCAAGATAGGAATCGCTTCGGTCTTTCTGCTTCAACTTATCATG
>JAYVHR010000374.1:0-3375 GCA_043771075.1 Bacteriovoracaceae bacterium | reverse complement strand
CTAATAGTAACGAAACAAATGCGGTAACTCCTCAGGCGATGAACGCCTACAAAGAGAACGCAGGAATTTACGAATAATGAGTAAGGTTAATTCTTTTCTGATTCCTAATGTTGGCTCGCTCCCTTCTGATGTTCAGAAGGCCGAGAAAGCAAACACACTGGCCAAAGGTGAGAAGAGCGAATTTAAAGGCCTCATCGACAAAGAACTTCTGCAGCCGCAGGTTTCGAAGAAAGATGTTGGTCCCGAAGTAAACATTTCAGCTCATGCAATGAAAAGATTGCAGGAGAGAAATATAGAGCTTGATGGAAATGAGTACATGAAGCTTAAAGAAGCGATCAGTAAGTTACGTTCGAAGGGCGGCCACGATTCACTCGTGATCACCAACAAAGCGGCTTATGTCGTTGATGTCGACAAAAACACAGTTGTGACTGCTGTCGACAAAAACAACATGAACGAGAACGTTTTTACTAAAATCGATTCGACGTTATTCATGATGTAATTCTGCTAGGAGTGGCAGAGGAGCATTTATATTAATTTGGTTGAGGTGGCTGGTCCTTCTTGGAAGCCATGGATGAGAGCCTGTAGTGCTCAAATCCCCTCGCCGGTCTAGGAGGGACTGTTATGAGTATTCTTTCGTCTTTTAACATCGGGGTTTCTGGTCTTCACGCTGCTGGTTCAAGCATGGGTGTCATCGGTGACAACATCGCAAACGCAGGAACACACGGATTTAAATCATCACGTGCAGAGTTCCAGGATCTGATCGCAAACTCACTTAAAGGTATCGACGGTGGTGACCAGATGGGTTCGGGTACAAAACTCGCTCACATCACATCACAGTTCACTCAAGGTGCAGTGACAAGAACAAACAACATCACTGATCTCGCCATCAACGGAAATGGATTCTTCCAGATCCAGGCGCCATTCGGTAAAGGCTTCACACGTGACGGTGCTTTCCATTTCGATAAGGAAGGCTTCATGGTTAACGGTGACGGCTATAAGGTAGAAGGATTCCAGTCCGATGACAAAGGTGCTATCACAAACAAGATGGGACCAATCAAACTCGGAAACACGAACATTCCAGCTGCTTCTACAAAAGAAGTTAAGATGTCTGTGAATCTTGATTCGCGTGACAATCCGAAAGTCTTCGATCCGAAGAACCCGGACAAAACTTCAAACTTTAATACATCTGTAACTGTTTACGATTCAGTGGGAACTGCCCGTCTCGTAACAACATATTTCAATAAGACTGCTGATGGTTCTAACTGGGAATATCACGCTATGGTTGACGGAGCAGACGCTGCTGCCGGTAAGCCAGGTGAAATGGTAGAAATGGCGAACGGTAAGCTTAAATTCAACCAGCAGGGTCTTCTTGAAGAAGAAACTCAGGGTCTGAATAGCTTCAACTTCAATAAAGGCGCAGTTGCTAACCAACAGGTCGCATTCAACTTCGGTGAATCGGTCAAGGAAGGCGGAACTGGTCTTGATGCTGCTACTCAGTTCGGTTCGAAATCATCTGTGGCCCGTCACTCACAGGACGGATCTTCAGCTGCGACACTTGCTTCAATGTCATTCAATGACCAGGGTGTTCTCACTGCGGTTTATGACAATGGTAAGTCGATCGATCTCGGACAGGTTGCGATCGCGAAATTCGAAAACAACGAAGGTCTCTTCAAGACAGGGAAGAACCTCTTCAAAGAAACTCGTAAGTCCGGTCAGGCCGCTTCTGGTAAGCCAGGTCAGGATGGTCGTGGTGATGTGCTTTCGAAGTCAATCGAGCAGTCGAACGTGGATATTGCGAATGAATTCGTGAATCTCATGGGCGCTCAGAGAAACTTCCAGGCCAACACAAGAACAATCACAACAGCTGACCAGATGTTGCAGGAAGTTCTGAACATCAAGCGCTAATAGCGACTTGATCTCTCTCCCTAGATTTTAAATAATACTCCAATGGGGGGCACCCGAAAGGTGCCCCCCATTTCATTTCAATTCAGAGAATTCATGGCACAATAGAATTTTAACGTCGAGGTTCACTGATGCTCTATTGCTTATTCTTATTCTTTGCAATTCCCTCTTTCGCCTCTCGGAACACTGATACCGATCAGAAAATTATTTACGCTGGACTCTTGGCCTCTCAGAACGAGCTGAAAATTGACGACAAGGCCGGCAAGGAAGAAGCTTTGCTCGAGGGCCCAGGTCAGGGAGGGGTTACTGCAGGACTTATGACCAAACCCAAGCCGCTCTTCTCCAGACTTCCGTGGTTAAGAGGAACGGTGGATATTTCCTTTGCTTCTTTCAAGACCAATAGCCAGATAGTGACCATTAATGGGAAGAAAAAGAATGACGGCGTGGAACTCGACACAGCATCGAGCGGTTATCTCGCCTACATAAACCCCGCTCTCGTCCTTTACTATGGTTTCTCTGACAACTTTTATACTTATCTCGGGGTTGGAATCGGAGGTGGCTACACCAGTATCTCCGGAGATTATTATCAGACAGGCGGGACCGTTAGTGCCTCGTGCTCAAGTAGCCAGTCCATCGCTACGATCCAGTCGAATTGTGAGAAAAAATCATTTGGGACTTCTCGTTTTACTATCAGTCAGAGTGTGACAGCCGTTATGTCGCTGGGGTGGTTCGGAATAAAATTTGATATTGGAGGATCTACCTATAAGGATGGGGGACGAACTTACAACCCAAACATAAAAAATGCCTCTTTCTATCTTCAATACCGATTCTAAATTAAAGATCAGTATTTAGTACCGCCATCACCCCGTAGTGATCGGAAAGATGAAGAAGCCCATCCTTGTCATCCCGCTTCCCGCAATTCAATTTTACTTTTTTATTAAACACGAGCTCATGCCGGGAAACGAGCGTAGATTCCTGAACAAAGATGTGATCAAGTGTCGAATCCTTCATGTCCCATCCGGAATATCCATTCTTGTAGGTATTCACAATACGAAGAAGAAGCGGCGGAATTCTCACAAGCATATTATTTGTTTCATCCCAGGTAGCACCAACTGAGGCCAGAAGTTTCATACCCTGGTTCCGCATGTAGAGCATCATCCCGTCTTCCCAGATAGTTTTAGCAGCATCAAACTTCACCGCTTTGTACGCCATATCGGGCCCGGCATTGAAATCACCACCGACAACAAAATAATCGGAGAGCGGTTTATGAATCTCGATCGCTTGTCCGACTTCTTCAAAATGTCTTCTGTGTTCTTCGCTGAAGCTCGTTTTTTCACTGTATCCGGTGTGAACGTTGATCACTCCGATGGACTTGCCATTGGTTAGTGCGAGGCGGGCATAGATAACACCTTTATGAGCATATTTATCACGGGAGAAAGGAATTGATTTCATTTCCAGCGCAGGAAGATTGGT
>JAYVHR010000373.1:0-8127 GCA_043771075.1 Bacteriovoracaceae bacterium | reverse complement strand
GTAGCTAGACGCCACTTGAATTCTTTAGGTACAATCTTCTTAACACCACCTAGGAAATTTCATTGATTGTCCTCGCTATCGATCCAGGCTCTGTCACTGCGGGTTATGCTCTTTTACAAAAAGAGGGCAGAAAGATTACCTACATTGCTTCAGGGATTTTGAAGTTCGATTCCAGGGTAGAGTTTCTGCACAGGGTAAAAGATATTTTTGATCAGACTGAAAAACTTCTGACACAGTTTTCTCCGGATGAAATTGCTCTTGAATCACTCATTTTCGTGAAAAGTCCCGACGCCCTCATGAAACTTTCTCAATCCAGAGGGACAATGCTCGCAGCTTTATCCCGCAATCATCACGAAAAGATTTTTGAATATTCTCCGAACCTCGTGAAGTCTACTGTCACTGGTCACGGACATACTGATAAATTAGGTGTTCAGAAATTTCTCACGCAATATCTTGGGGTGAAGGAATTCAAAACTCACGATGAAAGCGATGCCTGTGCGATTGCTCTGTGCCACTTGTTGAATCGTGATGTCCGGATTCCCGTTGAGAAGAAAAAGAAATCCGGAAAGGCCGGAAATGGTCTGGCCGCTGCTCTCGCACATCGAATTAAGGAACCAGTTTTATGATTGGATATGTATCCGGTACTGTTATTTATTCAGATTCACAAAAGTCAATCGTGCTCACGGCCCAGGGCGTGGGTTACGAAGTTCATACGGCAACTCCGTTAGTCCCTAACCGTGACATTGCACTTTTTATTTCACACATCATCCGGGAAGATGCTCAAAACCTTTTTGGATTCGAAACTGCAGACGACAAAAAGTTTTTTGAAATGCTCCTGAGTGTAAATGGTATTGGACCTAAGTCAGCTTTTGCTCTCGTTTCTCATCTCGGAATGGCCCAGATTATCACCGCCATCACACTTGAGAACGTGGATGTCCTCAAGTCTGCACCCGGTGTCGGTAAGAAAAGTGCTGAGCAGATTATTCTCTCACTGAAGGATAAGGTTTCGAAGCTTGAAATTGGTATGGTGACGAAAGACAAGCCAATTAAAGCAGGTGCCAAAGTAAATAACGAATCTCAAATTGATGCCTTCCTGGTGAAAGAAACTCTCGCTGCCTGCCAGGGATTGGGGTTCAGAGATCAGGACGTCATGCCAATGATCCAGAAACACATGATGAATGTCTCTAAGCCTGAAGAACTTCTGAAACTCATTCTTAAAGAGCTGAGGTAATTTATGGAAAGAGTTGTCGGAGGAGAAGTCACATCTTCAGAAAGAGAACAGGAAGCCCAACTTCGACCGCAGAATTTTTCAGAGTTCATCGGACAAAAAAAAGTCGTCGATAACATCGATCTCATGGTGAAGTCCGCAATCCTGAGAAAAACAGCAATGGACCATGTTCTTCTTTCTGGTCCTCCGGGACTGGGGAAAACATCCCTGGCCATGCTGATAGCGAAAGGTCTTGGTTCTGAACTTCATGTTGTTTCGGGCCCGGCTATCGAGAAGAAAGGCGACCTCGCCGCTGTTCTGACAAATCTTAAATCACGAGATGTTCTTTTTATTGATGAAATCCATCGCATGCACATTTCAGTGGAAGAGATTCTTTATTCCGCGATGGAAGACTTCCGTCTCGATATCCTGATCGGTCAGGGCGCTTCTGCCCGCACGATGCAGATTGATCTCATGCCTTTCACACTGATCGGTGCCACTACACGTTCAGGGCTTCTTTCAAATCCACTGCGCGATCGTTTTACTGCGCACTTAAATTTTGATTTTTACGAGCCAGATAAGATTGCAGAAATCATCCAGAACAATTCGCGTAAGATGGCCATTACACTCAATAGCGAATCGAAGAATGAAATTGCCAAGCGCTCTCGCGGAACTCCGAGAATAGCCAATCGTATCCTCAGAAGAGTCCGGGATTTCGCTCTGGTAAACAAAGCGCCTACAGTAGGAATGAAAGAAGTTGAAGCGGCCCTGTCGCTTCTCGACATCGATCACCTTGGTTTAGATTCCATGGACCGGAAAATTTTGACCGTCATGAAGAACTATTATTCGGGTGGTCCGGTCGGAATTGAAGCACTGTCTGCCACTCTTGGTGAGGACAAACAAACGATCGAAGAGGTCTACGAACCTTATCTGTTAAAGCAGGGACTTATTCTCCGGACACCCCGGGGCAGAGTTCTCTCGGAGACAGCGAGCTCACACATTTCTTGACTGACAGAGTCAGTTTTACTACATAGAGCACAATTTTCTGGCGTACAAACTTATAAAATTCATTTATAATTGAATGATGTGCTTGTTTTATTAAAAGGTTAGTAGTGATTAATCAACGGACCCTAGCTAAAGATGTGAAAGTGACAGGGATTGGGCTTCACTCAGGTCGCAAAGTGACCATGAAGCTTATTCCTGCAGATGCAGACTATGGGATCCAATTCATTCGTACTGATATTCCAAATTCTCAGGCGATGACTGCCAATGCACTCACAGTTGGGACAACGGAAAATGCAACAACTCTCGGTTCGGGAGCAAGTGCCATTCATACAGTAGAGCATCTTCTCGGGACTCTTTATGGTCTCGGAATTAATAACTGCCTTATTGAAATCGATGGTCCTGAAGTTCCGATCATGGACGGTTCAGGCGCATCGTTCGTGTTCCTTTTGAAAGAAACCGGCATCAAGAATCTCAATAAATCAAAAAAGTTTCTCGTGATCCTCGATACAGTCCGTGTGGAAAAAGACGGCAAGTGGGCGCAGTTTGAGCCAAGCCAGAATCTGGTAATCGATTCAACAATTGTGTTCGCACATCCAGCCATTAAAACTCAGCGTTTTTCTTTCGAGTTCTCCTGTGAGAATTTCATCCAGGACATTGCTCGCGCGAGAACTTTTGGTTTTGCCAAAGACGTCGATATGCTGAAGAGAAAGGGCCTCATTAAAGGCGGATCTCTTGATAATGCAATCGTTCTCGATGACTACAAAGTCATGAACAATGACGGCCTTCGTTTTGCTAATGAGTTTGTCCGTCATAAGATTCTCGATACGATCGGAGACGTAAGTCTTCTTGGTTATGAAATCGCTGGTAAGATCACGACTTATAAATCAGGCCACAACCTTCATAATCTTCTCTGCCGTAAGCTTCTTGATAACCCTGCATCTTATGAAATTGTTTCTGCCTCTGCGCTTAAAGCCGAGGTGCGTGAAGCCCATAAATTGCCACAATTCATCACCGTCACTCACTGATCTTTTCCCAAATTGAGCTCTTTTAGTTAACATAGTCCCACTCAGGGGGAGCTATGCGTTTATTCATTCTACTCGTTCTCATTTCATTTCCATCATTCGCCGGCGTCTGGTTCGATATGGAATCCGGCAAAGAGTATTCAATCCTTCAGGATCTTTCTCTTCCTCAGACTGAAAGAAGCGGTTCATATATTGAAGTCGTTAAGGGCGAAAAATTTGTCCTGAAAGAAATCATCGGTCTCGGGATGGGTCTTGGGCTTTTTAACTTCGAGTATAAAAACTGTCCGGGCCCGGAGCTCGAAACAGAAATCGAAATTTATCCGGTTAACGGCACTTCTCCTCTCGTGGAAATTGGCGCCATGGTCGCTGAAAATTGTGAGTTCTGGGTTTATGTAGAACTCAAGGACTTCTGGACTCAAAGCTTATTTGAATAAGGGATCTCATGCGTCTTTCAACTGGTTACTGGCAAACACTCAAAGAAACTCCTAACGATGCCGAAGTTGTCTCCCAGCAGCTGATGATGCGCGCGGGTCTTATGTATAAAACAGGCGCGGGCCTCTATACAGTTCAGCCAATGGCACTTCGTTCTCTAAGAAAAATAGAAAAAATTATCCGCGAAGAGCACGAAAAAATCAATGCCTTCGAAATTTCCATGCCGGTTGTGACTCCAGCAGAACTCTGGCAGGAATCAGGCCGCTGGGACGCTATGGGCGGACAAATGCTCAAGGCGATTGATCGCGCTGAACGCCAGGTTTGCCTTAGTCCGACGAATGAAGAGACGGTCACTGATCTTTTCCGCCGGACAGTAAACTCATACAAGCAACTTCCGGTTTGCCTTTACCAGATCAACACAAAATTTCGCGACGAAATCCGCCCACGTTTTGGTCTGATGCGCGCGCGTGAATTCACAATGAAAGATGGTTACTCATTTCACATCGACAAAGCTTCGCTCGATAAGTTTTATGACGAGATTTTCATCGCATACTCGAATATCTTTTCCCGCATGGGTCTTGATTTTATTGCTGTCGAAGCAGATGGCGGTGCCATGGCAGAAGGCGGAGCGAAGACTCACGAGTTTCAGGTCATAGGTGATAATGGCGAAGATCAGGTCGTGACTGTTCCGCGGACTAAATTTGCCGCCAATATTGAGAAAGCGATCACCACACGCAAGAATATCAGTTCGGCTCCTCAGTCTGAGCTTACAAAATTTGCGACTCTCAATCAGAAAACCTGCGATGAAGTCTGCGCAACTCATGGTATTCCGATTACTCAGAGTCTTAAGTCACTCGTTATGAATGCTGTGATCAACGGCAAAGACCAATTCTTCATGGTCATGCTTCTCGGCGATGATTCTCTCAATGAAGTTAAGTTTAAAAATAAAGTGAAAGCTGAACATATTCGTCCCGCCCAGCAAAATGAACTGGATCGTCTGGGTCTCGTAAAAGGTTTCATGGGTCCCGGAATTGAAGCTGAACTTAAAGTCGTATTCGACGAAGCTATAGACATGAATGCTTCGTATGTTGTCGGCGCCAATGAACCCGATCATCACATGAAGGGCTTTGTTCCTTCCCGCGATACTAAGCCGAAAAATTTTCGCGCAGATCTTCGAATGACAAAAGAAGGCGATTTCATTGGTGATGACCAGATCATTCTGAAGAAGGGAATCGAAGTCGGTCACATCTTCCAGTTGGGTGACAAATATACCAAGGCGATGAAGGTCACTGTTCTGAATGAGCAAGGCAAGGCGGTCACTCCGATTATGGGATGCTATGGTATTGGAGTAACCCGGGTTCTTGCTTCGGCGATTGAGCAGAATAATGATAAAGATGGAATCATCTGGCCGGCTTCCATTGCGCCTTATGATGTCTATCTCTGCTTCATTGGAAAAACTCCTGAAACAAAAACTCTCGTTGAAGGAATCTGGGAAGACTTCAGAAAAGACGGACTTGAAATTCTCTTTGATGATCGCCAGCTTGGTCCAGGAATGATGTTTAAAGATGCCGATCTCATCGGTCTACCACTCCGGGTAGTTATCGGTGAAAGAGATTATCTTGCGACCGGTGAAATCGAAGTGAAAGTCCGCAAAACCGGTGAAACATTGAAAGTAAAAAAAGATGAACTGCTTCCCTTAGTGAAAGCAAAACTGAAAGAGCTTGGAAAATGGCTGTAGATTTCGAACTAATATTTGGTCTTCACAGTATCGCTGCTGCTCTCGTTAATCCAAGGAGACAGCACGTTCGTCTAGTTGCTACTGATGAAGGCCTCGTCGAGCTTCAAAGAAAGCACAATATCAATCCTAAAAAGCTTAACGTGACGGTTGAAGTTCTTTCCTCGCACTCTGTTCAGGAAGAAGCGAAAAAACTTTGCTTCTATATGGATGTGGAGTTCTTCCGTGTTCCTGGTCAGATCTTTCTCGAAACATCACTTCTCGAAACATATGAAATTCAGGATTTTCTAAAAGCACCTCAGATGAAGCTCCTGGCGCTTGATCAGATCACAGATGTTCATAACGGAGCCGCGATTCTTCGTACGGCGTGTTTTTATGGCATCGGTGGAGTTTTAATCCCATCATCAAAATCTTTTGGTCTTACGCCATCTTTTTACCGGATTGCTTCGGGTGCAACTGAGTATGTGAACCTTATCCGCGTAAGCTCCCTCTCACGGGCAGTTAGTCAGTTAAATGATTCCGGTTTCCTCACAGTTGGTCTTTCAGAACATTCTTCCGATAACTTGAACGAAATTGACCTGCGCAGCCAAAAGAAGATTTGTTTGTTACTTGGAGCCGAAGAGACGGGATTATCGAATGCAGTGGCCCGCTTGGTTCAGAAAAATATGAGTCTTCCTTCGCAGGGAGAGATCAAATCACTGAACGTTGCTTCGGCTGCCGCCATTTCCATGGAAAAAGTTTTCGGGCGCTAACCCGAAAAAACTTGATTTCGTCCACTTATGCCATTATAAATTTCGGACTCATCTGTTTTTCTGATGAAGTTTATGGGCTGCTCTAGCTCAGTTGGTAGAGCAACGGTTTTGTAAACCGTAGGTCGCAGGTTCGATTCCTGTGAGCAGCTCCATTCTTTTATTGGATGGTGAAAAAAAATGGCGTGGTTCCCGAGTGGCCAAAGGGAGCAGACTGTAAATCTGCCAGCGTCAGCTTTCGGTGGTTCGAATCCACCCCGCGCCACCATTTTTTAAGTCGATTGTTTTTGCGGGCGTAGCTCAGTTGGTAGAGCGCCACCCTTCCAAGGTGGATGTCGAGAGTTCGAATCTCTTCGCCCGCTCCATTATTTCCCCGGGATCTTGCTCTCGTGGCTCAGTGGTAGAGTACGTCCTTGGTAAGGACGGGGTCGCGGGTTCAATTCCCGCCGAGAGCTCCATTCCAGGGAAGTGAGTAGGTTTTTTTTATTGTCAATTTAATGGCGGGTGGAGCATACTCTACCAGTCCAAAACATAACGTTAATAGTTGAAACCCTCATAAGGAGAGCTAGCCATGGCTAAGGAAAAATTTGACCGGAGTAAACCTCACGTCAACATCGGTACTATCGGTCACGTCGATCACGGTAAAACAACACTCACTGCTGCTATCACGATGATCATGTCAAAAATCCATGGTGGATCGGCGAAGTCATACGCGGATATCGATTCAGCTCCTGAAGAAAAAGCTCGCGGTATTACAATCAATACAGCTCACGTTGAATACTCAACCGCTAACCGTCACTACGCTCACGTAGATTGTCCAGGTCACGCCGATTACGTGAAGAACATGATCACTGGTGCTGCACAGATGGATGGCGCGATTCTCGTTGTTGCTGCTACAGATGGTCCAATGCCACAAACTCGTGAGCATATCCTTCTTGCTCGCCAGGTTGGTGTTCCAGCTCTCGTAGTATTCATGAATAAAATTGATATCGCAGATCCAGAACTCGCTGATCTCGTAGAAATGGAAATTCGCGAACTTCTTTCTAAATATCAGTATCCTGGTGATGATATTCCTATAGTCAAAGGTTCTGCTCTTGCTGCGGTCGAAGGCACAAATGCAGAACTCGGCGAGAAAGCAATCGTAGCACTTATGGAAGCTGTGGATTCTTATATCCCTACTCCAGCTCGTGATTTCGAGAAGCCGTTCCTTATGCCGGTTGAGGACGTGTTCTCAATCTCTGGTCGTGGAACAGTTGTTACTGGACGTATTGAGCGTGGAATTGTGAAGGTCGGCGAAGAAATCGATATCATCGGTCTCAAAGATCTCCAGAAAACAGTTATCACAGGTGTAGAAATGTTCCGTAAACTCCTCGACGAAGGTCGTGCGGGTGATAACGTTGGACTCCTTCTCCGTGGTACTAAACGTGAAGATATCGAGCGCGGTCAGTGTATGATCAAGCCGGGAACTGTTAAGCCGCACGCTAAGTTCCGTTGCGAAGTTTACGTTCTCACTAAAGAAGAGGGCGGACGTCACACTCCTATCTTTAAAGGTTACCGTCCACAGTTCTACTTCAGAACTACAGACGTTACTGGTTCAATCACTCTCAATGAAGGCGTTGAGATGATCATGCCAGGTGATAACACTTCTTTCGGTGTTGAGCTCATCGCTCCAATCGCTATGGAAAAAGGTCTCCGTTTCGCTATCCGCGAAGGTGGACGTACTATTGGCGCTGGAACAGTTTCAGATATCGTCGCTTAGTCTAGTTATTTAAAAATGGGCCACCTCAGGGTGGCCTTTTTTTTCGTCTTCGGGAGTATAGCTCTAACGGTAGAGCGAACGATTCCAAATCGTTAGGTTGTGGGTTCGAATCCCTCTGCTCCCGCCACCTTCTTAAAAATCAAAAAAAATAATCTCGGCGGCCTCTACTCCACTGATTGCGGATCACCAGCAAGAATTCTTTCATCGCGAACAGATTG
>JAYVHR010000372.1:0-12526 GCA_043771075.1 Bacteriovoracaceae bacterium | reverse complement strand
GTATCGGGAGAAGAAATCCATTCTTTCAGTCGGTACTGAGGAGCGTTCGAACGGGCAATGGAAGCCGCTTCATCTGAACCTTTGCAGTAAACGTTCTTCGGCTTGGCCGTTACGGTCTTTCCGTTTTCAGTGATCATCGGACGATCGTAATTGTAAGTCGCACACACCGGATTGGTGAAAAGTGGTTCGAATACAAATGGTTTGTAATCGGAAAGCTTGACCGCCATCGCAGGCACTGATGCCAATGCGAGTGTCAGCCCTAGAATTGTATTTTTCATGATGAACTCCCGTAGAATTTGGCCTAACCTAGCCCGTATTAAGAACTCCTTGAAGAGGTTAAGCATGACTCAGCAAAAATTACTTACCCTTCCCGCTTACACCAAAGCGCCCACATAAATTAGGTACTTGCCGGAAGTTCAGTTTCCATTCCGATCTCATGGAATTCCGGAGTGAAGCTTCTCCCCGGTCTCTTGTGCTCACTGTAATTTCCTGATAACTCTCTTTATTATGAACTCCAGACGCCTCCTCTATTCAGTCTTACTGATTCAGCTTTCCGTATGGTTGGGCTGGACTGTGCTCGTGGATTTTATTGTTGTTCCAGGTGTCTTCCGGAACATTGCTAATTTTTTCGAAGCAGGAGATCTTGGGATATTTCTCTTCAATCGACTTAACTCACTGGAAGTGATTCTGGCTTCCTCTGTCGTTACCGTGCTTATATTTATTTTCCGTAAGAATCGCAAAGCTCTCCCACTCCTCATTTCCGGCGTTGTTGTGCTGGCAATTTCACTCGTCTACTTTTCTTATCTCATTCCGAAAATTGAAGAGCTGACAGAGTTGTGGAAACTGTCCGAAGCAGGGAAAACGATTGCGGTCACAGACGCCCAGCAGGAGCATCAATACTTCCATCGAATCTACGTCACCATGGATTCCGTGAAGATCCTCGCTCTTCTCTTTATGATCGGTTCATCGGTCGGGAAGGAAGAATGGACAGCTTAAAACTTTCGCCCGTTCCTTACGGCTCAATCTTTTTTGCTCCGATGGAAGGAATTACTGAAGAGTCATTCCGGAAAGTGATCCTTCGCCTTTATCCGGAGTGGGACTATCTCGCGACGGATTTTTTACGGGTTCCCTCTGCGGGAAGATATCCCGTGAAGCATCTCCTTCAGCACATTGGACATTATCATTACGAAATACCGTGGATCATGGCGAAGACGCAGTACCAGATCCTCACTTCTCATCGGGCGTTTACCACTCAGATGGTTCAGGACGTTCAGGACCTGGGGATTCCTTGGATCGATGTCAACCTCGGCTGTCCCTCTAATCAGGTAGTGAAAAACCAGGGCGGATCATTCCTCCTTCAGGATCTCGTGAGCCTTCGCAGTCTCATCAAGGAAATCCGCGCCACTTTCAAGGGGCGATTCACCGCCAAAATGAGAATCGGTTATCACAACACTGATACTTTTCTTGATGCTGTGAGAATGCTGAATGATGAAGGTGTCGAGATGATCACTGTTCATGGGCGCACGCGGGACATGATGTACAAGGAGCCAGCGCGCTGGGAATTTATTGCGGAAGCAGTGAAAGTTTCCCAGGTCCCGATCATTGGGAACGGTGATATCTGGAATACAACGGATATCGATCGCATGTTGAAAGAAACCGGATGCCACGGAGTCATGGCAGCACGTGGGGCACTCAAACTCCCGTGGATGGCGCAGGATTATCGTCAGGGTCTTCTTGAGAATAATGATGAAAGACGCATAAAAAAGATGAAAGAGTTCTTCCGTGAATACCGTGCGGAACTCGAGTCAGGGAATATCTCCATGCGGGGACTTCTGAAGCAAAGTAAGTCTGTCTCTCGCAACATGCTCGAAGGTATTGAAAACGGAGAAATCATGAGAAGAAAACTTCTTCTCTCCCAGACGGTGCCTGAGTTTTATTCAGCTCTCGATACTCTTTAAAATTTACTCATAGAAAATTCAACCCGCTCGCGCGCGAGAAGATTCTTAGGAGCTTCATTCCGGATTGTTTCAAGCCGCGGCACGAGTCCCGCGAGATTCGCGATCTGAATCGCGAGTCCCGGACGCGCATTGAGCTCCAGGAGAATCGGACCGTGATCAGGAGTGAGAACAATATCCGCTCCGAGATATCCCAGATCCACCATATCGTAGCAACGGGCCGCGAGTTCCAGGATTTCTGTCCAGAACGGAAGCTTGAGTCCTGAAAGATGATGTCCGGTATCCGGATGAATATCAATCACCTGATTCTTAATCACAGCATTTGTCGTCCATCCATTTTTCATACTGAGGCCCGCACCAATTGCTCCCTGATGGAGATTGGCGCGACCGTCTGAAGATCTGGTTGGAAGGCGGACCATGCTCATGACCGGAAAACCTTCAAACACAATGACACGAATATCCGGAATTCCACCGAAAGAATAATGATCAAAGATGGGATGCTTATCAATTTTTGCCTGGATGATTGCCGTATCACTCTGCCCTGAAAGCGAATAAAGGCCTGAGAGAATTCCTGAGATGTGATGTTTGACTTCATCAATTTCCATCAGCTTGTCGTTGGAGCGCCGATAGAGAAACCTTGTCTCTCCATTTATCTGTTCCTGAACGATTTCTTTAATGACGATGATCCCATTCCCTTGCGAGCCATTAGCGGGCTTGATCACAAAGTGGGAATAGGACTGGAGTTTCAGGTGAAGGTTTTTCAGCGAGCCGTAATTTTCCACGATGAGATAGTTCTCGGGCATGGCAATTCCCCACGCCTCTGCCCGCTGCGCAGTGAGAACCTTGTTATCCACGAGAGGATAATTGGCCCGCTTATTATGACGGAGGATGTAGCGCCCTACTCTGTTGTTGATGCCGAGAATCCCCATTTCCTTCAGGTCGCGGAAAATCATACGGAGGGAATCTCCCCGTTACCGGTTGATTTTTTCTTCTTCTGACGGACGAGATCGCGGAAACGGATAAATTCAGAAATACGATAGCCTTTATATTTACCAATCAGGATGAGAAGACCGATCACTGTGAAAAGGCACTCAGGATTAGTGAACATAAAAATTTCAAGCGCCGGGATCATGTAGAGCATGTATCCCAGAACTGCGATCACCAGCGTTCCCAGTAAAGTTTTCAGAGTGTTCACGAGTCCCTCTTCCGCAATCATAATGGAGAGGCGTTCGATGTTCGTTGTCACAATAACAATCGGGAAAAATGAAAGATGATTCGTCGTGGCCGTCAGATCGTTACTCAGGAACGAGTATCCGATCATGATGAGAATCACCATCGTCAGGATAATGGATAATCGCGGAACGGCGAGAAGATAAAACTTATCCAGGAAATAGCGCTGGCCGATTCCTACTGCGATGACGGCGAGGAAGAACACCATGCCGAAACCAAAAGAGGTTTCCTTGAAAAAGAGAGTGAGAAGGATTGGAGTAAATATCCCGAACGTCGGGATACCAATGATGTTTCTCGCGATCGAAAGAACCAGGGTTCCGATCGGAATGAGAAGAATAGTTGAGAACATATTCTGGAGCGGGATCGGGAGACGATAAAGAGAAAGTTTCCCGAAAATCGAATCCGTTCTTACGACTTCTTTTTTAAATTCAGCTTTGTTGTAGCGGTTGATCCGGGCGCGTTCTGCGTGAATGGTATAAACAACATTTTTCCGCGAGATGTAGCGAGCGACATCATCATAGTTACGGTGGATCACCATGAAATCATCCGGTCTTTCACCGAAGTGACCACGGTTGGTATCGATCGGAACCCATCTGTTGCCGAGGAAGACTTCGTTCGCGAAAGTGAAGCGAAGCTTGGATTCCTCTTTCGCTTTCAGATTCGGCATGCGAACCATGACAATAATCCGCGAGGGGATACCTTTGCTTCTCACCATGATATTGAAAAGCTTCGCCTTGATAAGAGGAGAACCTTTACCGGAGTTCAGTGTCTCATGGATTGTCTTGACGGCAGTGTTGCGCTGGATTTCTTCTTCGACGTAATAATAGATTTTCCGCACGAGACTGGTCTTGTCTTCAGTTCCCTCGAGGATTGCTGTTTCCAGGACCCGGATTGCTTCCTGATCTTCCGGGAGGAGCTTTGGCAGCTTCAGGAATTTTTCAAGACCTTTGGGATAGGTATCTGTGAAGTCTTTCGGGATGTTTTTGTAGATCACAGGCTTCAGGTCAACCCGGGCAGAATAAGAAACACGGTTTGAGAAATTTTCCGGCGATGACCACGTGGCAATCGCTGAATCAGAACCCGTATCGATGAAGACTTTGATGCCCTTGGAGCGGATCTTTTCTTCCGACACTTTTATTCCCGGACCCGGTTTCGGGATGGGGAATGAAAAAGACCTCACGTCACCTTTTGGTCTGGCCGTGATGTGAAAATTCCAGACATCGTCTACCATCTGAGGGAGAAGCGATAGTTCAAGCTTCTGGGTCTTATAAAGCAGAGTTCCCATCGGGAAAACTAAAAGAAGAATAGTAATCAGAATAATATTTTTTCTCATGATTTAGTCACCCAGCACGTGTGAACGGGCAACATCCACGATAAAACGACCAAGAAGAAGATTTCTTCCCACGAGAAACTTGTAATCCATTCCGGAGCGGTCATTCAGGTTGATCAGAATTTCCCGCTCGATGTTTCCCATCTTAACTTTTTCCTTGATCACATAGCGTTTTGAAACCACACCGGCAGTATTTGAAACTCTCTGCGTGGTATCCACTTTGCGGAGAAGATCGATTCGCTTGCCTTCGAGATCCACAGTCTGAAATTTTACAAAGAGTTCTCCTCTCTGTTCGACTTCCTCGATATTCACTGCATGAAGCGAAGTTGTTTTTGCACCGGAGTCGATGCGGGCCTTGTGTTTCAGTTTGAGTTCAGGAAGTTCCACCCACTCCACGCGGCCGATGAGAACTTTCTCTTTCAGAAGCTGGGCCTCTGAAGTTTCAGACAGAAAAACGAGAAGGAATAGAAAGATGACTTTCAAAAATGTCCCTGAGGATAAGTTATGACAATGACTCATGATAATTCACTCAATATTCACCCGGCAATAGGCAGATACGTCCTAAAGTCCCGGAAATAAAGATAAAAAGACCTTTTATGATTTGTCGGGTTTTGACCGATAAGTAGCCAAGACAAAGGAGTTCCTATGACAATTCAGACTTTTTGCACGCATTTTTTCTTCTGGTCCCTCAGCGCTTTCATGGTCGTTCACTACACATGGTTGAAACACCCTGTTCAAAGCCGCGAAATCGCAAGCTGGCACCAGATGAAGGTTGAAAGACCCTGGTATGACGCCAGCTGGAAACAATAATTTTTGATTTTGAGGGCCCGGAGAAATCCGGGCCTTTTTATTTCTCGATCTTCAAATACTTGACGTAATTACGGATGAGCGACGATTTCCGGAAATTTTTAATCTTCGGACTCTGAAGCACAAACGAACTTTCATACATTAACGGAATCCACGGCAGATCATCAAAGACCAGCTCTTCCATCGCCTGGAGTGTTCTTTCTCTTTGTTCCATATGCGTCTGTTGTTTCAGCTGAAGGTAGAGCTTATCCACTTCTCCGTTCGTATAGGCCGACTTATTAATGCCGGGAAAATTCGATGAGACCAGAAGCTGCATGATATTCTCACCATCGGGGTAATCAAAAATCCAGGCATCAGTAAAAAACTGGAGTTCCCCGGCCCGGCCCTTCTTCAGGAAGTCAGTGAAGGAGATCTTATCGATTTTCACACGGAATCCGATCGCCTCCAGAGATTCCTTCACGAAGTCTGCTTCCAGGAGAGCGATCCCCTCGTTGCCGCGGGTGGAATAAGTGATCTCGGGAATTTCCGCCGGGTTTTTAAAACCAGCTTCCTGAATGTATTTTTTCGCGCGTTCAGGATCGTAATTGAATCTGAAATCACGGGCAGGTCGATAGCCAGCAATACCGGGAACGAGAATTGAATTAGCGCGGAGATTAGTATTCTGGGAAATGATCTGGAGATATCTGGTGTAATCGATGGCGTAAGCAATCGCCATGCGGAGACTTTTGTTTTTCCCGAGAAGCGGATCTCTCATGTTGAAAGCAAACCACCGAGAAGTGAGCATCGGATAATGACCCAGCTTGAAATCATTTTTCCTGAGTTCAGCCGTGAGCTCCCCTTTACTGTCATAAAGTCTCTGGATGAAAGCCTTTGGCACTGTCAGAAGATCGATCTCATTGTTCAGGAATCTTTCCCAGCGCTCTTCCTCTTTATTAACGTAAAACCTCACCGTATCGATGAAAGGAATTTTTTCTTTTGAGTTCGAAAGAAGATTCTGAACGTTGGCAAACCTGTCACCGGAAGTAGGATAATAATCTTCCCGGAAAGTGGGATTTTTCTTCATCTCGAGGAAGCCGGAATTGTAGCCGTGATAAACGTAGGGACCAGTTCCGAGAAGGACATCGTCCAGTTTATTCTCGTAAAAACTCACGATTTCCCAGGGGACAGGCACAACGAAATTCATCGCGAGATAATAAATCATGTTCGGCTCAGACTTCGTGAGACGGATGACGATCGTTTCATCATCGAGGGCCTGGAACCCATCCATCTGCACTTCCGGAAGTTTATGCCAGTCTTCGCCGGCCCTTTTCCCGTAATCCGCAAAACCCTGAACCAGCCCTGTAAAAAGACTTCTTCCCGGACTTTTCAGTGACTCCATCGCGAGACGCTTGAACTGAAGGACGAAATCATGGGCCGTGACTTCGCGTTTCACGCCCTTGAACGCCGGATGCTCATGATAGAAAACTCCGCGTTTAACAGGAATGGTGAGTACAGTTCCGTTCTCTTCCAGTGAAGGCATTTTTTCTGCGAGCAGTGGCTGAACTTCGTATGGACGCTTCAAATAATGATATTGATAAAGTGGTTCCAGGACCTGAGAGGAAACGACCAGCGAATCGTCTGAGTAGGCCTTGGCAGGATCGAGACTTTCTAATTGATTATCAAGAGACAATCGAATGGTCGTTGGCTCAGAAGGCCGGAGATCCAGTTTCTTCCACATCCAGTAAGTGCCGCCGATGAGTGCGGCAACGATGATTGCCATGATGGCGGTTCTGTTTTTCATAGGGAAATTCTGAGATCCTTAAATTTGCTGAAGAATGATTTCTCTTTTTCGCCGGAGATGAGCTCACTCATTTCTTTACCCGCATGAAAACCAAACCCCATGCCGTGACCGGAAAAACCACCGACAAACCATGTGGGAAGTGGAGCTTCAACCGAAGTGAGGAGTGGTAATTCATGTTCAGTGAATCCCATTATTCCGGACCAGCGGTGAATGACTTTATAATTCAGCTTCAGGACATTCCGGACATAATCTTCCAGCCCTTCCTGAATTAGCGGTGAAACTTTTTCAAAATTTCCGTTTTCATTTTTTTCATCAAGAAGGCGTTTCCCTCCGATGAGAATCGCTTTCTCGCCGGCCTTGCGCCAATAGACTCTCTCAGCTGGATCATAGAACAGCGAGGGAGCTTCGAACTCTTCCTCTGTTTCGATTGCGAGCATCTGCGCGCGGTTGGGCTTAATGAGGTCAGCAAAGACTGGATGAAATTCCGAAGCGTATCCATTGATGGCGAGAACCACTTTTTTACAGCGGATGGTATTCATGACGGTGCGGACACCATCGGGGAAAAGTTCATAAGCGCCGGAGCTTTCAATGATCTGAACTTTGCGCGCCTCGAGACTCTTTTTCAGGGTGTTGATGAGCTCCATCGGATTCACTTTGTACTCAGGCTCAGTCTTGAAAGCACCCTCGTAAGTGGCACTCAGACGCCCGGGAATTTCTGTCGTCCATTCAAATCCAAAATCCGGAGCGAGTTTTTCCAGCTCTGATTTTTTGCGCGTCAGTGTGAGTGAATTTGTTTTTTCTGATTTAATTTCGGGGCTCGCCTTGAGCACCTGCTGATAGATGAGATCAAGCGAGGTATCAGCGTAGCGGAAAATATCAAGAGCGGATTCGAGTCCCCATTTCTG
This sequence comes from Bacteriovoracaceae bacterium, assembly GCA_043771075.1. Classification (GTDB taxonomy): domain Bacteria; phylum Bdellovibrionota; class Bacteriovoracia; order Bacteriovoracales; family Bacteriovoracaceae; genus Peredibacter. The sequence continues at coordinate 4,519 of JAYVHR010000372.1, read as the reverse complement.
CGTAAGATTCTGGTAGAAGAACGCACTTCCCTTCGTGAGAAAGCCGGCATTCCTCCCGGAAGCACCGGCACCGGGGCGTGAACGATCTATGACAGTCACTTTCACACCGGGATTATTTTCGGTGATCCACCAGGCGGTGGATAAACCGACATAGCCCGCGCCTACAATCAGAATATCCGTCTGGATGTCCGGGACTGTAAAAGTATGCGAGCGCTGCCAGTGGGAGATCGTCATCTATTTCCTTAGGAGTCTGAACCTAAGATGATACTCCCAGTTATCGAACTGAGATTCTTTTTTATGAACTTTTTTGAATTCCACGTACGTCTGTTCGCGGAGAATTTCCGACAACTCAGCCGTGGTATAACCGAAGGTTCCGTTGGCCAGGCGATCATCATTGTTGAAAGAGAGGAGAAGGTCAGCGAGAGCTTTGACTTCTTTCCGGAGGTTCGCGAGAACCTGACCGTTTTCCGGATCAATGGACGAGTAAACTGCGATGGCAATGTCGATGATAATGCTGGAAAGTTTCTGGAGATCTTTGATGTCATCGCCATCTGATTCAATAATTCCGTAATCAACGATGAGATGATTATCCGGAGACTTCGCCGGAACTCCCATAAGTGGATAGATCGCGCGATCCACTTCATTAAAGAAGAACATCTCCCCTTCATCAACACCTTTATAAATGGAAGTGATCTTGCCGGTCGGAATCACACCATCGGTAATAAAGAAGTAGCAGTAAATATCGTCGTTGAAGAAATCATCGCTTTCTTCAATCACATCAAAGCCGAATGCATGAAGGGCCAGCTCAGGCGCTTCAGTCGATTGCGGTTTCTTGTTTTTTATCCACCCATCAAACTTGTCGTCTTGCGGAAGTGCGAAATCTTTCTTCCCCAGAAGAACTGGAAGATAAGGTTCCAGCATGGAAGGAGTAATCTTTTTGCGTTCAAAGATTTTGATAATCGCGAGTGTTTTTGGTTTCAGGACCAGAGTCTGAATTAATTCGGGAGACTCAATGTAAGTCTTCACAGCATCACGGAATGCCGGAAGGACGAGTGAGTTCTGGGCCCATGCAGATCCAGTGACGAAGATTGCCAGGAAGAGGTATTTCATGATTGTTCCTTTTGACAGGAAAATCATAGCATCTGAAAAATCAGGGTGGCGACAGGTTAGTTGCTAAGAAGCTTTTTTGTAGTTTTTTATTTCAGGATAGAAATCTTCTTCGTACTCGCTCTTATATTTCAGGAAGAGCTTGTAGTTCTCGAATTCCACTTCGGACATCATGCCGATCTGTTCATCGAGTGATTTCTTGAAACACATGTCTATGAAATTGAGATGGAATGGATCCAGATTAGAGTAGAAATCCTCAGTCAGGGTCACACTTTTTAAAAGATCTTTGAGACTTTTCGCATGGTACATAACCCCTCCTTCCTCTCTCTTATCGGTAAATGCTGTCGCGGGTTAATCCTTTTCTAATTATTTCTTTGCGCTGTGGAAATGAAGACTTATACTTTTAGGCAACCAAGGTGCTCAACTATAGTGACCATGAATCTGCATTATCAACTCGTTTTTATCCTGAACTTTTTAGTCTGCTTCTTTGTGATGAAGACCTTGAGCTGGCTCATGACTTCACCAGAAAAACGTCCGCCCTTTCTGAGTTTTGAATTCGGTAATCCCTACGTCTCTGTCCGCAGTCTGCGCATCGTCGCTCCTCCTCCGGTGTCCTCACTGTGGCTGACTTTTTTCCTGCATTTCACACTCACTCTCATTATCATCGTCTCAGTGAAAGAATTTCTTTCACCAATCTCATACTTTGACCGCATTCTTCTCGGAGTAGCTGTCTTTTTTTTCACCGAATCTCTGGGCTCACTCGGGCAACTTGTTTTTTCCTGGCGCAAAGATCCTATCTATCCCATTCACCATCATCCCTTATCCTCTCCTTCGCTGAGTGAATTCTGGGGCCGGCGCTGGAATCTCTGGGTCCAGGATTGGATTGCGGACATGGGAAAACCCTTTCACAGAAAGCATAAGCGGAAGATCGTCGCGAGCTTTCTTTTTTCCGGACTTTTCCATGAAGCCATGGTGAATCTTCCTCACTGGCTTTTTACGGGAGAAAGTTATTTCGGCACGATGCTCGCCTACTTTTTCATTCAGGGATCGGGCCTGTACTTCGACAAGAAATTCATCCGGCGCACCCCTCCCGCTATTCGCAGAATCTTCTGCTGGATGGTAGTCATCCTTCCGGCCCCACTGTTCATACATGTGCCATTTCTGCGGTTTTTTGGGATGACGGAGTAAGCGCTACAGGCGAGAATCAGCCATGGAAAATCTCCTCTACGAAATGATTCTCTTCACTCTTCTGGGTGTCCTTTATTACTTCTATCAGAAGAAAAAAATCCTCTCCTACGAAGAGAATAAAGGACCCATCATCATGGGTTATCTTCTCCAGTCGTGCCTGTCTGTCCGCGGAGAAAATGCTGATCCCGAGATGGATCCTGTCATCGAAAGCCTGGATGATTACCTTCATAATAAAACCGCGACTCCTCCGACGGCACTCCTTTCGGTCTATGCGAAATCGGCCGCTTGCCCACCGGAACTGAAAGCAGTTATCCTCCAGGGGATCGAAGACCTGAATGATAGTAAAAAATAATTACATCACTCCCCAGGGACAAAAAAAACTCCTGGATGAACTCGAACAACTTCTCCGTATTGAGCGTCCGGAAGTGACGAAACTCGTCCAGTGGGCCGCCAGTAATGGCGACCGTTCGGAAAATGCAGACTACCTTTACGGAAAAAGACGCCTGCGTGAAATTGACCGTCGTGTGCGCTTTCTCTCCCAGCGCCTTGATGCTTCTCTCGTTGTAGATCCGGCCAGCATCAAATCCACCAAAGTTCAGTTCGGCGCCACTCTCCAGGTCCTGGATGAAGAAGGTGTTTCCAAAACCTACAGTATCGTAGGCGTGGATGAAGTTGACACAGCGAAAGGTCGCATCAGTTGGCAGTCGCCCATAGGAAAGGCCCTCATTGGAAAGACGATTGGTGATGAGGTACTTGTTAAAATACCCGCGGGCGAAGTAACGTTAGAGATAGTGACGATTAATTATCACCCTATCGAATGAGGTTTTCATGAAACTGATTCTCGCAACTCTCATTTCTCTCATGAGTGTTTCTGCTTTTGCTGCTTTTTCAGAAGTTGAGTGCACTGGTCGGAATGGAGAAAAACACATTCTCGCCGAAGTGGAACAGGGCTTTGGCCCGGGATCTTTCCGTCGTGCTGCTGTCAGAGTCAGCGATACTGCGGGCAATGAAGTCAGAAATTACAATGTTATGTCTCGTGGGGCCTTTGGCAGCCGCGTTCGTTACGAAGGTGCCGGCTTTGATCTCGAAGTGGATTTCTGGCCGGATAATAGACCGCAATGGGCGAGAACTTACCGTGGTAATTTCTCCTCTACCGATCTGAATGTTCCCTTCACAATGATGTGGTGTCGCTTCCCTAACATCCGTCCGTAATCATTCTATTAAGAAGGGCTTCACGAGAAGCCCTTCTTTCCTCCTCTCCTGTGAATAATTTTCCCCGCAGATCACACTTCCATTCCACGTTAAGATGGTTTTACGAGATCGTTTTCTCCAAAGGAATGGCATGCTTTTAATCCGTACAATCATGATTCTCTCAACTCTCTTTTCTTTCGAAATTTCTGCGAAAGTTAAATATGACCGCAAGGAACGACAGAAAGATGTCAGCCTTGCCTCAGGGAAGAAAAACGACGTGAGAAGTTACCACGCAACGACGACTAAAGTTCTGAACTTCCCGATGACTGTTGTGAAAGACAGCATCCTGAACTTTTCTGATAAGTGTAACAATGCCTACAGGAAAAAACGCGAGCTCACTTCCGCTGAATACGATTGCAAATATCATAACGAAAATATCATCGAACAATTTGTTGTAAAAAATCTCCGCGAAGGAACCTGGAAAAAAGAAGATCACGAAACACAAAGATTTGTTGTGGCGATCAAAATCTACAACCGCGGTGAAAGCGGTCACTATGAACTTGTGAAGATCAAAGAAACAACCAATGTTCTTAAGCAGAAAAGCGTCATCATCGAAGAAGAAATGCTGACGAATGATCAGGCCAGAAATTATGTCTCTGTAAAATTCAAGAAAGACTCAGCGTTTGAGACTTCACGCATTCGCTACACGCTGACGGAGATTGCTCCGGGGAAAACAGAACTCCGCTATATCTACAAGGGAACCACTACTCACTGGGTACTGAACAAAGAAGTCTCAGTTCCGCAGGTGTTCTCAAGTCTCAGCAAAAGTATTAACAATCTGGTCTCTTCCATCGGCACCGAGGCCGAAGTTCAGACCCGCTCGATTGCTTCCGAAGCCAACTAATTCTACGCATCAAGGGCACCAGCTGACGTCGTTTCACTAAGCTGGCCGCCCCTCCTGTGCCCCCATAGAAAATATCACTTTTTATCAAAATACGGTTGATCTACGGAAAGTTTACGGTTATCCTGATTT
>JAYVHR010000371.1:0-2140 GCA_043771075.1 Bacteriovoracaceae bacterium | reverse complement strand
GATTATTGATCAACTGCGGAGAACTGTGGCCTGGTCAAGGGTCAGAGGGTCAAATTTCCGACGGTTTCGCATTACATAGTGGCCAAACCGGAAGTGGTGCTCGGGCTCGAACGCGAGATGCGTTATAAGTCGAGCAGAGAGGTCACCGAGGGTGATGACGGACAGGCCAAAAGGGTGTGTAACCGTTCGCCGGAGATTGGGGGTGAGCTCTCGGAATTTATCATCGATTTGGAGGGGGTTAGGCATCCGACCAGAAATAAATCGGATCTCGCGATTCGCGAAAAGGACCTCAGATTCCTGTTTCGGGCTCTGGACACCGAAAGGTGGGAGTTCGCTATGGGGGCTGACTTTCTGCTCCAAAGTGAGGAGTACAGATGCATGATCACTGAGCAGGGACGCACGAGATGTGACCAGAGAAACAGCACCTTCGAGTCGTGCGGTCTATCGGACAGAATCCAGGGCCTCCAGATCACAAAATGCCAGACCGCTTTGACGAAGTTTCTCAGTGGCAATTGCTTCGTCGAAGGCTCCCTACCTACGATATCATTGGACTGCTTTTGTGACCGGGGATCCAATTTCCGGGGACTCCAATGATATCGTAGGTAGGGAGCCTTCGACGAAGCAATTGCCAGTGAGAAACATCTTCAGAGCGGTCTCGCATTTTGTGATCTGGAGGCCCTGGATTCTGTCCGATAGACCGCACGACTCGAAGGCGCTGTTTCTCTGGTCACATCTCGTGCGTCCCTGCTCAGTGATCATGCATCTGTACTCCTCACTTCGGAGCAGAAAGTCAGCCCCCATGGCGAACTCCCACCTTTCGGTGTCCAGAGACCGAAACAGGAATCTGAGGTCCTTTTCGCGAATCGCGAGATCCGATTTATTTCTGGTCGGATGACACCCGGGTGCCATCCGAGCGTGTGCATGCGCATCACCTGTAAGCTAACATCATCCCTATGTGTTTTATTAAGTTCTCATTTCTCCCGAGGAAGAAGGGAGCAGGGAGAGCGGAGGCGCGCTGGCCCCAAAGGGGAGCGAGCCTGGTCCCCTGCAGGGACTGAGTCCACGCCCACGAAAGAGAATTATCGGATGCCGTCACGGCAGGACAGGTTCTCTGGAGCGCACTCTTGTTGTGCTGCCAACGTGCTGCTAACTGAATCGAGAAATGCTACTATACGTCGGGATGAACATGTATTGTGTAGATATTGCCACTTCCAGAAAACGATCAGTCTCACCTTCCCACCGTGCATGTGCGGATGTGCGGTCCCACACAGTGGCAGATACGACATCCTCACCCCTGTGCTCGGATACTGGGTGCACAAATACGATTAATTCAAAATTTGATATGAACCTTTTACGCACACGTTATTTGGACATTCGAATGCCTCTTCGTGATTCCAAGATTTCACCACCAACAGCATATTAATTGTGACTTTCAACTCTTCACTGTCCACTGCATTATGACTTCAGCAGTTGCGAACCTGATGATTTAACCTTGACCAGTTCTTGGGGTGATAGCCTGCTCCACAATAATTTTACTACAGGTGCACCGCCTCTGGGGCAAGTAATTTTCAGATGTCACTTCTCATGATTGTCAAGCTGGTGGCACTGTACCATATCTGTGCTGCAGACAAACTCATCAGTGGACCAAAACGTAAGCTTTCCCCGACAAAACGTAAGAAAATTTTCTCTCCTCAGTTTATCACTTACGTTTACATTATTCTTTTTGTTATTGTTTTGCAGTTGGATTCAAAACATTGAAAGAGTTCTCGATCAATTCTACTGGTATGTCTATCATGGGATACAAGAGAAATGTACCCGACGCCAGCAGATCAGACTGGGTTAACAACCTCTTCGGAACAAAAGCGTTCTTTACTGGGAAATTTCCTCGGAAGAACATTACCAGTCCAGTTGATGACTTTCCCAACAGGTTTAAGATTCCAGAGCATGCAAAGAATCCGGAGTGTTCCTTCGAGCTCCTAGGATACATGAAATTTGGCGAGATCAAACCATTCTCGAGACCTTCATACCGCGATGATTTAATCATGGGGGAAGGTTCCATGAAAATAATGCAATCAGACGTGCCGTGGACCTGTCTCTACCGTGCTGCATACGACACGTGGCGGGTCAATCCAACATTTTC
>JAYVHR010000370.1:0-9065 GCA_043771075.1 Bacteriovoracaceae bacterium | reverse complement strand
TTATCCCTGGGCAGCGGCATTAATAAGGCTAAGGGCGTTCGTCGTAGACTGGTTCGCCTGAGCCAATACTGAAGTACCTGCTTGCATGAGAATATTCGTTCTCGTCATCTCAGATGTAGCTGCTGCAATGTCAGTGTCACGAATACGTGAGTTAGCTGCTGACAAGTTTTCGTTACTGATCTGAATGTTGTTGATCGTTGACTGAAGACGGTTCTGAAGAGCACCGAAGTCAGCGCGGATCCCTGATACGTTCTGAATCGCCTGATCGATAGCTGCGAGTGAGTTCTGGGCCGAGATCTTATCTGACACTGAAGCCAGGTTAAGACCGAGAGCTGCAACGTTCACGTCAGCTGAAGATGCGTCGAATGTGAGACGATCTGATAAAGGATCGTTTCTTGTACCGATCTGAATGTCGAAGACTGAACCTGTACCGTTAAGAAGTGGAACGCGGTTGAATTCAGTAGAGTTCGCAATACGATCTACTTCTGACATCAACTGTTCAAATTCAACGTTAAGAAACTTACGTTCTGTGGGCCCGATGGTATCAGAAGCAGCTTGTACAGCAAGTTCCCGAAGGCGGATCATGATGTTACCAACTTCTGCCAATGCACCTTCCGCGATCTGCACGAGAGACACACCATCTTGTGCGTTTCTTTCTGCCTGACCGAGACCTCTGATTTGAGCTCTGAGGTTTTCCGAGATCGCTAATCCTGCAGCATCATCGCCTGCACGGTTGATTCGGCTACCTGAAGACAATTGCTCGAGCACTTTCTGCTGAGCTCCGCGTGTGATACCTAAGTTTCTTTGCGCGTTCAGCGACGAAACGTTGGTGTTAATCCTTAAACCCATAAATCCTCCTTGATTGGGTATCTCCTTTCTCAATCCGTGAGAGGGAGAACGAAAGGCATTGGCCCTTCATGCATAACTTTTCGACACAGGAGCGAAAGACTTTAGATGTAGTGTAAAAATATTCGACATATCACGCAAAAACACCCTAAACTATGGAAAACAAAAGGTTTTCGGCATGGGCAAAATTTTCCCCGAACGTACAACTTTAAAAGAAAGCCCTTCATATCTGGAAGAAACTCTCAAACTTATCGAGAAATCCTTCCAGTATAAGAAGCCTTTTACCTTCAAAGAAGACTTCGCCCCCCTTATGGATTCTTCCAATCATCACAATTGCTTCATCTTTATTGATGAAAATCAAAAAGTGATCGCTCACTTAGGAATGAAAGACAAAATCATCAGAGTGAACGGGAAAGAGCATCTCATTTGTCTTCTCGGAGGCATTGCTGTTGATGAAGAAAGAAGAGGCGAAGGAATTTTTCGCACATTGATGGAAGATGTGATCTCAGAGAAGAGAAGTGATTGTGCCTTCTTTCTTCTCTGGAGTGATCAGGAAGAACTTTATAAAAAATTTGGCTTCACACTTTGTGGTGCTCAATATGAATATTCTAAGACTGAAGGGAAAGGAAATTTTGAAAAGACAAAATTTTCTTCGCTCACGGCCCAGGATCAGGGAGCTGTTCAGTTTCTCTTCGAGAAATCATTTGCTCACATGTACCTGACTCCTGCCCGATCGTCGGAAGACTGGAAGTTGATCACAGAAACCAAATCCGCTGATCTCTATATAAAGAGAGACAAGCAAAGAGTCCTCTCTTATTTCTTCATGAATAAGGGGCAGGATCTTTCAGGGATCGTTTATGAATATGGACACCAGGGGGAAATGAAATCATTTCTCGAAGAGGCCAGGCACTATGGAACAGTCTGGACCGGTATGCCTGTCGCGGATTCAAACACTCAGCAGTTTCAGTTCATGCTGGCACCTGCTGACCGCAGACTTTTCTCGAGTTTTGTTCATGATTATACGAAAGGACAATTTCAGCTGAGGGAAATCAATCTGATGAAAGGCGAGGCGTTCTTTGATTTTAATGATGAGACTCTGAGCTTAGAAATTCCTGAATTCCTCAGGGGAATCCTCGGGCCCGGAGCATTTGAAGAACTGGGAGATCTCTCCCCCATCTTTATCAGTGGGCTCGACAGTATCTGATTTTACTTCAGTCGTTGAGGTATTGCTGACCATCTGGAACTCAGTAAACTCTCCGAGGACAGTCGCGTTGGAAAGTCTCGCTTTACCAACCAGCTCAGACAAATAATATTTCCTCAGGGCCTTCGGCATCCGGTAAACGGATTCTGCAGGCATGAGACTGTTTGGGATTTTATCAAATATGACAGCACTGCCATCATGTCTCAGTTCAAATGAATTTCCCGGTATCTCGAGATATGCAGGCACTTCATGCATTCTGCGGAAGTAGCAGTGACCGATTTCATGAATTAAGACACGAACAAACTCGGGCTCAAATTGCGCATCATCCATCGGAAGGAATTCAACACGCCCGAATAGATTCGGGCTCAGGATAATATATGCACCAAGGTCATTTCCCCCATACTGGCATCGGCCTACAACACCAAACGGTAAGGGTGCCACGACAATGGGAAGACGCTTGAGATTAACTGTAACGTTGAGATCATTGAACTCTTTCTGGAGCTTTTCTACTTCTTCATTGATTTCGCTTTTGACTTCAAGCGAGGCTTGATTGGCCGGCATCGGAGGAGTTGTATAGATAGTTTTCTTGCCACAGCTCAGTAGCAGCAACAATGGAAGCAGGAATTTCATGAGGGCTGTATACAGAGTCCGCAATGCCTTTGAGAACAAGAAAAAGCAAACCCTGAAATCTTAGTATTTCCTTAGGGTAGAAATTCTTACTAAAAGGTAGGCGGCAAATGACCAGAAGATCCAGCTGATGATGGGGATATCGTAAAACGTTGTAAGTTCGCGGTTCAGGGCGAATAAAGTCCCCGAAAGAATGAAGATCCCCCCCAATAAGGAAAGGCCTAAAATATAAAGAGCGCGCGACATCTGGTTAGAAAGCTCTTCCAGACCCCGGACTCTGTGCTCAATCGCGTAATTATTTCTCGATACTTCTTTCAGGAACCACTTCATGTGCTTCGGCACAATCCGGAGTGAACCCAGGAGATCCTTTGCGATCCACATAAGTTCTTCCTGAGCATTCTTTTTTGAAAGAAGCTCATTGATAAGCTTAGGCATGTCCTTATCAAGAAGCTTGAAGATGTTGATGTCGAGACCAATCGACTTTCCTACGCCATCAAGAGTGATGAGAGCGCGGAAAATAATGAACCACTCCCGCGGGAGATAAAGCTCATGCTTACTGAGAGTCTTGATCAAATTCCGGACGAGCTCAGACATATTCGTTTCCTGTACGGAAAGTCCTACGTATGGCGAGATGGAATCCTTGATGTCTCGGATAAGTTCTTCGTGGTCAGGAACAGAATCATACTCTGCCACATCCAGAAACTCATAAACCAGATTATCGTAATTATGGGTGATGACCGCATAAAGAATACCGATAAGATTCGCCCGTTGCTTCTTCGAAAGCGTCCCCATGAGACCAAAATCAATGATTCCGATTCTCCTGTCTTTCATCACGAAAAAGTTTCCACCATGCAGATCTGCGTGGAAGAACCCGTCGGCCAGTAATGTATGGGTGAAGAGCTCGATACTTTTCTCGAGTTTTTCCACGACATCAGGGCCTAATTGCTCAAGGGAATGAAATTCATTGAAGGGTCTTCCGTCGAGGAATTCAAGGACGAGAATCTCAGACGAAGAGAACTCACGATAAACTTCCGGGACGACAATATAGCCATCCTTATCAATCGCTGAGAGATTTTTTTTCAGGCGCTCGCAGTTCTGAGCTTCCACCTGGAAGTTCAGTTCATTCTGAGTGCTCTTGAAGAAATCCGATATGGCTTTCGAGAGTCCAAGGAACTTAATTTCCGCCGAAACTTTTTCAAGTTTCTGGACGATATAAAGTAGGATTTCAAAATCAGTAAGAATCGTTTTGGTTATTCCCGGTCGTCTCACTTTCACGACAACTTTTTCACCAGTCAGGAGTTCGGCCTGATACACCACGCCTATGGATGCTGTGCCAATAGCCTTCTCATCAATTGTCCGGAAAACTTCTTCTAGCTTTTTTCCCAGGCTTTGCTCGATAACCGATTTCGCAACCTCGAACGGAATTCCCTTCACTTTATTCTGGAGAATTTTAAGCTCTCTGATGAGAGCAGCATCAAGGATATCTTCACGGGTAGAAAGGAGTTGTCCCAGTTTGATAAACGAAGGACCCAGTTCTTCAAAAGATAGTCTTAATTGCGTTCCGAAAATCTGCCACCATTCTTCCGCTGAAAGATCTTCGCGTTTAAGCTCAGAGACGCGAGCAGGCAAAACGAATCCGGGAATTAATTTATCCAATCCGGATTTGACGATGAGCTCAGAGAAACCATGACGAGCGAGAACAGTCAGGATCTCGCGGAACCGTCCAACGTTCTTAATAGTCTTTGTAATTCCTATGCCGGTCCGAATGATGTCCATATTTCCCGTGTCGCTTTTCCCTCTATGGTAAGATAGAATGCTCCCAGAACCAAAGATTCAACCCGTTAGAAACATTTACCTATGTTAAAGCTGACCGTTTTAATCATTTTCGCCCTTATGGGTGAGTCATTTGCCTCGGAAACTTGCAGCCGGGTTGCCACTATCAATTACCAGGAAGTCCTGGTGGATGTATCGAGTAACAATCGCGGTGAAGGCCTTCGCTACTATCTGGAAAAAGATCAGGTTTCAAAATCTCTCCTCGATGAATATCAGCAGAACAACCGTCCTAGCTGGAAAAACGCGGCCCTTTCAACAGTAGGGACCGGCCTCATCCTCGGTGGAATTTTCCGTACCGGTTCTGGTGATAATGAAATCTACACCAGCAGGAGATTCCTGTTCGTGGGTGGATTTACCATGATCGCTATCAGTTATCTGATCTCCCGCACGAATCAATATCGGAATGAGTATTTGCTACAGAACTCGGTTGATGAATACAACAAGCGGAACACTCCTAAAATTTACCTCACACCTCTGGATACTCAAAAGGGCATGGGCCTGGGCGTGGGTATGAGTAAGGAGTTTTAGTGTCACTTGCCTGTTATAAATGCGGAAAACCTCTTTCCGATACTTTCAAGATTATGGTCAGTCGTTCAGATATCTGCCCTCATTGCCGGGCCGATCTTCGCTGTTGCAAGATGTGCCAGTTCTTCGATGTAAAGGCTTACAATGAGTGCCGTGAAAGCAGCGCCGATCGTGTTGTAGAGAAAGAGAAAGCTAACTTTTGTGACTACTTTAAGATAGGATCGGGTGGAAATGATGCTGACAAAGCACGCCAGGAAGCTATGGCGAAAGCTGCGTCTCTGTTTAAGAAGTAAGGATTGATATGAGTGAAATTCTGATGACGACATTAGGTAAAAAGATGCTGGAAGATGAACTTCATTTTCTCATCCGTACTGAGCGCGAGCAGATCAAGCAGGCAATCTCTGATGCCCGTGAGCTTGGTGACTTAAAAGAAAACGCTGAATATCACGCTGCCAAGGAAAGACAATCTCATATCGAAGGTCGCATCCTTGATGTGCAAAGTAGGCTCGCGCGTTCGCGGGTCATCGACGCTGCGGCCATGAAAGCAACCAAGATCGTATTCGGTGCAACCGTTCAGATCTTTGATGTGCAAAAAGAAATCTCTCTGATTTATCAGATTGTCGGTGAAGATGAAGCGATGTCAGATGCTAAGAAAATTTCTTACACTTCACCTCTCGGGAAAACTCTGATTGGAAAAGAAGTGGGAGAAGAAGTTGTCGTGAAAGCGCCAAAAGGTGACCTGAGCTATGAAGTCCAGGACATCAAGTACGTCTGAGATTCAGTGGAGCTCTCCACTCGATCTTTTAGTCAGTTCTAAAAAACCATCTCCCACACTTGAGAAAATTAAGGACGCTGGTCTTCTGAAGATCGAAGACCTCCTCTGGATTCTTCCTCTCCGGATTAACCGCATGCCAACGCTTCAGCCTTTCCGCGAAGCTAAGCTTAATCACTACTTTATGGGCGAAGGAAAAGTCATTCACGTCGACGTCAAGATGGCCTTCGGGAGGCGCGGTAAGGGCAATATCATGCTCTACAACGGCCAGGTGGTGGTGAAGGACATCAATTCCAATGAAACGCTTTCATTACGTTGGTTCAATCTCTATCCGAATCAGAAAAAACAAATCGAAGCACTGGAAAACATCCGCTTCTTAGGTCAGGTTCAGGAATTCAAGGCCCAGAAACAGGTCGTGAATCCGCAGATTCTTAATACCGAAGGTGCCACTCTTTCTCCTTATATCATTGAGTACCCGACCATTAATAAAGTCGGCGGAACTCATCTCCGGAAATTTATCGATCTCATTCCTTCTGCGCTCTGGAATTCTGTTCAGGAAACTCTTCCGGAGCTTAATTACAACAAGGAGATGAGTCTTTCAGAAGCTTTCAGAGTCATGCACGGAAGAATCCCTCCGGCTGAATTCAGCGGAGAGAAGAAGAATAAAGCTGAAGAGAGATTAATCTACGAAGAGTTTCTCAGTGATCAGTTGAAAATAAAAACCCGCAGAAAATTCATCAAGCGCAAAGATGCTCCGAAGTTCAGCATCACTCCTGCAGCAGAGAAAAAACTTCTCTCATCACTTTCCTTTACTCTCACAGACGATCAGCTGAAAGTGTTTGAAGACATCAAGAAAGACTTACTCTCGGGTCATCCGATGATGAGAATGGTTCAGGGTGATGTGGGTTGCGGAAAAACCGTCGTAGCGTGGCTTGCGACAAGAGTGGTGAATGCGAATAAGTCCCAGGCCGCTCTCATGTGTCCGACAGAGGCGCTCGCAAATCAGCATTTTCAATCCTTCACCGAATTAAATCCCGACCTCAGTATCTCACTTCTCCTTGGATCAACAAAAGCGAAAGAGAAAAGAGAAATCCTCAAAAAACTAAGTAGCGGTGAAACAGATCTCCTCATCGGCACACATTCCCTGTTTCAGGATACGGTCATCTTCAAGAACCTGGGACTCGCGATTATCGATGAACAGCATAAATTCGGAGTGGAACAAAGACTAAGGCTTGTTTCCAAGGGCCATGGCACCCACTCCCTCATCATGACCGCCACTCCTATTCCACGCACTCTCAGTCTCGCTCAATATGGTGATCTCGACATTTCTTCAATCCGCACGATGCCTGCCGGAAGAAAGGGAATCAAAACCCGGATAACCGAGAAATTGAATTACGAAAAATACATCGAGTTCGTGAAAGGCCGTCTCTCACTTGGTGAGCAGGCGTACTTTGTCTTTCCCGCGATCGATGAATCCGAGACTCTGGATATTCAGAACGTGAAAGAAGCCTTCAAGACATACGCCAAAGCGTTCGGTGAATTCAAGGTGGCCATGCTTCATGGACAGATGAAGTCAGATGAAAAAGAACAGGTAGTTCAGGATTTTCGAGATAAAAAATATCATGTTCTCATTTCAACAAGTGTCATCGAAGTCGGAATTAACATTCCAAATGCGACCGTCATGTCGATTTACAATCCGGAACGCTTCGGACTTTCTTCGCTCCATCAGTTACGCGGACGCGTAGGACGGGGAGAAAAAGGCGGCTTCTGTTTCCTCGTTCTTGATCGGGTGCTTGATCCGCTCATAATGGAAAGACTGAGAGTGATCGAGAATAGCACTGACGGATTTGTCATTGCAGAGGAAGACCTGAAATTCCGCGGCGAGGGTGATCTTTTTGGAGTGGATCAATCGGGAACGACGACCACCAGACGCCTTGCCAATTTTCTCCTGCATACGCCAATACTTGAACGTGTGGTTAAGGATGTGGAAATGCTGGAAGCCGAAAGACCGGAGCTCCTGGAACCAATCTTTGAAAAGCTCGCAAAAGATCAGAAAATCCTCGATACTATCTGAGAGGTCCGAGTGATAAAGTTTGAAATAATTGAAAGTCCCGATCTGGAAGTCTTAAGCACCTTTGAGTACTTTCATAATCTCATTTATATCGGTCGCACGACCGGCAATCTGACGATTCAGGATCCTGCCCTGTTGAAATCGCATCTCATGATCGAAGTTGTGGATCAGGACGTGATCGTTCACCCACAGAAAGAAGTTGAATTTTATCTCATCAACGGAAAGCGCTCCACCACGCCAAGGAAACTGCGTGCGGGCGAAATAGTGACGATTGGATCCACTAAAATGAAACTCATTTCTTTTGAAGAAACTCCGGCATTCAGTAAAAAGAATATCCTGAATCAGAAACTCAACGAACTGATCGAATCTGGATCACAGAAACTTCCTGTCATTGAAGCTCTGTCGAAATTATCGAAATAATATGCTGAAGAATAGTGAATCAAACTTTTACCGCACTCCTGATTATGAACAATTGTTCTTTTCAAAGAACTTCAAAGAAGTGGATCACTCACGCCCGGTCCTCGTTTTCAACTATGGCCTGGTTTGCAGTAATCATCACTGGCGCTATCAACTCTCCTACTTCGAGGAGAAGGGCTACCAGATCCTGATTCATGATTACCGCGGACACTTTCAGTCATCCGGTTCTCATGACGTACATAAGATAACTTTTCCCCAGATCGCGCAGGACACTGTAGGTCTTTGCTCCTACCTCGGAATTAAGAAAGCGTTTTTTCTAGGCCACAGTATGGGGGTAAACGTTTGCCTTCAGATTGCGAAGGAAACACCTGCACTCGTCGCGGGAATGGTTCTCATCTCAGGAACGTTTATGCCGGTGAAAGATGTGATGTTTGACTCCAATCTCATGGACTTCATTACACCAATGCTGGAATCTTTTAAAAACAAGCATCCTGAGCTGCTGAAGAAAATCTGGACATCCAGCGGAGTGAATCCGCTCGTGAAAGGAATCATTCATGCGACCGGATTTAACAAAAACAAGGTCTCTAAAGAGTTTATCGAAATCTACCTGAATCGTGTCGGCCAACTCGGTCCGGATGTTTTCTTCCAGCTCTTCAATGAAATGTCGAAGCAGAATATTGTCTCCAGTCTTGAACGCATGAAAATGCCAGCACTCATTATTGGCGGGCAAAACGACAACGTTGTCCCTAATCATTTACAGCGATCACTCGCCA
>JAYVHR010000369.1:0-7024 GCA_043771075.1 Bacteriovoracaceae bacterium | reverse complement strand
GCATTTTTTTCAAGATATTTACCCAGCATGACCAGAGTAATGATGACAGAGGAACTTTCAAAATAGAGATGTGCGTGATGAATTTCTCTCATGAGATAGAGAGAGAGTCCGAAGGCGGCACTGGTTCCGACGGCGACCAGAAGATCCATGTTCCCTGATTTCGATTTAATGGCGCCCCAGGCACCTTTGTAAAATCGCAGTCCAAATCCAAACTGCACGGGGATGGCCAGTAACAATTGAGCGACCGGTGAAAGCATGAACGGAAATCCCAGCATCGGAAGAATAAGGGGGAGAGTGAGGAATGCAGAAATGAGAATATAAATTTTCTCTCTGTGGAGTGACTGAGATTTTTCCTTTTTATCCTCAGGACTAAGTGAGGCTTCGTAGCCAGTATCATGGATGATCTGGATGATTTTCTCAACTGAGAGTCGGGAGGGATCAAACTTAATCCGCGCTTTCTCAGTAGCAAGATTTACCTGAGCTTCTTCGGACCCGTTCTTCAGTAGTGCTTTTTCAATCCTGTTCACACAGGCAGCACAACTCATTCCCTTCACATTCAGATCAATTTGCTGTTCCATAAAATTACTCCTGGAAACAGTGTAAACCTTCCCCAGAAGGGAAGGTCAAGCCTCTTTCCCGGAAATAACAAAAACAGGGGAGAAACCACCACCCGCGGTGCGGAAATTGGTGGTCTGGCCTTCGTATAAGCGTGCGGCCAGAAGAAGTATCTGACCTTCATAGGTATAGGCGCGGATGTCGGCCTTGAGAGCACCTTCCCGTCCGGCAATGACTCTCGATCCGGGGGGAATGAGATTTTGAGCAACATATTCGCCCTTTAAAATATTACCCCAGACTTTTTTCGTTATCTTGTCACCCCGATAGGTTGCCTTGCCACCAAAGCCATCGACCGGCTTGAAGAAAAGATTTTTCCTTTCAAGCCAGAGTGTCTCTGCATTACAATCGCGAACGCTGCGGGTATGTGGAATCATCGAAGTAAGAAGCGAAACCTCATTTCTATTCAGGCCTATTTCCTGCAGGAATTCTGCGTTCGTGAGGAGTGCGAGGTTTTTTTTATTGGCGAAGATTGCATGGTGATCAGGAGCAGGGGTTACAACAGACGTTTTCTCTTTCCATGCGTTTTTAATGTGACGGTGTTTTTCCAAGGATAGCGAAAAGTCGGTCAGACGGTTATAGATGAGTTCGACCTGAGGTTTATCTTTCAGTTCTTCCGGGTTTAAAACAAAGGTTTCAATACCATGTTGATTGAGAAGGCCTGCGAACAATTGAAATTCTGGAAAGAGATATTGCTCTGCCGGGATTTCATCGACAATGGCGACACTTTTCAAAGGAGTCATATGACCGGCCAGTTTCCATTCGTTCCGGAACATTTCGACAAGAGTATGCTCGAGCGAGGAGAGATTTTTCTTCTCATCAAAAAAAAGGTTCATTTCGCCACAGCAATTAACCTGGGACTGCGCCAGGATAAGATTAAGATAGATGCCGCCGGCATTAGTATTGATCTCTATGAGTCTCGGGCCTTCATCAGTAAGATGAAAATCATACCCCATCAGGACTCCAGAAGTGACCGGTTTGGTATCTGTGCCCGAAACTCTGGTCCGATATTTCTCGGTCAGAAAGACTTTCTCCAGGATGGTGATGAATGTTGAGATTTGATGATAGTCCGCTAGATCGAGATAGGTGGTAGTTTCTGAGAACAAATTTGGTCTCAGTTCTCTGATTCCTGCAAGTTTCTTTTCGAGAGTTTCTTCACAGAGAGTTTTGCAGCGACATTCGCGGTTAAGGATCTCAGCATAAGAAAATGTATCGCTCATATAAACTCATTTTTTCGAAACTTTTTTCAGAAGGTCACTAAGGCAAAGTTTTGCCAAATAGTTCTTGGTAGAATCTTCGATCCCCTCAACGATATCATCCAGGATCTCATCCATACAGCAACTCACCGGACAGTTTTTAAAAACAGGTTTCTTGTGCGTTGAAACCAGGCATTTTTCCTCGACCGCAGCGGAGTAGATGTCACTTAATGAGATTTCTGAAGGGGAGCGCGCAATCTTGATTCCACCGCCTTTGCCGCGAAAACTCTCGACCAGTTCAGCATCAACTAACCGCGAGACAATTTTTCTGACAAAGGTCGCGTTTGTCTTAAGAACGCCGGCCAGATACTCAGAATTAACGAGCTCTTCCTTACTATATGCAAGGGTCATCATGACGTGGACGGACAGGGAAAATCGGGTATCAACCATACTGTAATCTTAGCATAGGGCCATGCAGAAATCAAAAAATGTGCATTTTATTGTTGCATTCAATTCAAGGTTATTATAATGTACTTGAGATTGATGCATTATCATGGAGATGTGCCCGAGTGTCCAAGGGGTTCGGCCGTGCAAAGCTGTTCATCGTTAGGTTAAAATCCTGACCATCTCCTCCAAATAAAAGATCCTGAGGTTTTTCATGTCAAAAATTTTCGAATCACTGCAAGTCGGCGCTTATACCTTATCCAACAGAATCATTATGGCCCCGTTGACAAGATCGCGTGCCGGATCGGAGC
Organism: Bacteriovoracaceae bacterium; assembly: GCA_043771075.1. GTDB lineage: Bacteria > Bdellovibrionota > Bacteriovoracia > Bacteriovoracales > Bacteriovoracaceae > Peredibacter. Next base: position 4,461 of record JAYVHR010000369.1, on the reverse strand, counting down.
GAATTCCCAATGATCTGATGACAAAATATTATGAGCAGCGTGCTGGCGCCGGGCTTATTCTTACGGAGGCCACAGCGGTCCATCCCTCAGGTGTGGGTTACGCCAATACTCCGGGTATCTGGTCCTATGAGCAGATCGAAGGCTGGAAAAAAATAACCAACGCCGTCCATGAGAAAGGCGGAAAGATCTTCATGCAACTCTGGCACGTGGGTCGTATTTCCGATCCTATGTTTCTGAATGGTGAACTCCCCGTTGCTCCCAGTGCAATTGCGGCAAGTGGAAACGTGAGTCTTGTTCGTCCCCAAAAAACATTTGTCACTCCCAGAGCATTAAGGACGGACGAAATTCCGATGATCGTTGAATATTTCCGTCACGGCGCCCAGAATGCGCTTCAGGCGGGTTTTGATGGCGTGGAACTTCATGGCGCCAATGGTTACCTTCTGGATCAGTTCCTGCAAGATGGTACAAATAAACGAAACGATCAGTATGGCGGCTCCATTGAGAATCGCGCGCGCCTTGCCCTGGAAGTGACAGATGCAGTGATTTCGGTCTGGGGTGCAGACAAGGTTGGATATCATATCGCTCCAAGAAGTGATTCCCATGGAATCTCAGATTCAAATCCCCTTGCGACTTTTACTTCTCTCGCCGGAGAACTGGGGAAAAGAAAAATTGCTTTTATCTTTTCCCGCGAATTCCAGGATCACAGCAGTATCGGAGCTAAGATTAGAAAAGCTTTTGGTGGTGTTTACATTGCCAATGAAAAATTCACACGGGAAGGTGCCGAGGCGATTGTGGAAAGAGGTGATGCCGATGCTGTCGCGTTTGGTTTGAACTTCATTGCAAATCCCGATTTAGTCACCCGTTTCCGTGATAATGCTCCACTCAACCAGGTGAACTTCGGAACACTCTACGCCGAAGGTGAATCAGGCTATACGGATTATCCGTCCTTATGACTACTGCGGTCGACAGCTGACTTGGAAAAATGTCCCGGTGGATCGCTGGCGGGGAAGGATTCCCAGATAGTTTCATCCACCATTTCTTCCTCAGTCATGAGATGATCTTCTGTTTCTTCCTCTACTTCTTCTTCGACATTGTTACCGTAAGCAATCTTTCCCAGTTGTGACTGATCAGGTGCAGGGCCGGAGCTGAACGCATCGAGGATAAAATTTCTTTGCGGATAATCATCGTTTCCGCCATTGATATCAATGTTGGCACCATCGTTATATTCCACCGAGCCCTTGCGGAATCCGGAATGGGCGCCGTGGTTTTCTGTCGACTGGTTATTCTTTTTCATAAATCTTCCTGGTTAAAAAAAAGGGACCCTTGCGGGTCCCGTTTTTTTAGATGCGTGATTCTCTGTCACCGTCCATGCTGGAGCGGTACTGGCCAAGTCGCCCTTCGAAACTGTCGATATTCTCTCTCAGGAATTTTGAGACTTCCGGATATTTTACAGACATGTTGGAAGCAAGTCTGGAAAGAATCGATGCAGCGATACCACCCGCTACGTATTTTACGGCCGGATTACTGATCAACTCACGGATGAGCTGAGAATAATTTTCTCTCCCAGAGATCAATGAAGATCCGGAACGGCTTCCGGTTTCAAAGTTTGACTCTGATGAAGAAAAATGTTTCCCGGTGTCGAGGCTTGAGTTTTTTTTCACTGGCTGTCTTTTGTTCATTCCATTTGCTACTTTCTTGGCCATACATTCCTCCTGAATTATTAGTGTCTAGCTTCTGCTGTTTCTTCACCGCTTTCGATGCCGCGGAATTCTTTGAGTTTGTCCTCAATCGTGTCGAGGTTTTCTCTGAAGAAGCGCGAAACTTCCGGATAGCGATCCGACATGCTGAAAGCGAGGCGGCCGAGTAGGGCGATTCCCATTCCCCCTGCCACGTATCTCACCGCCGGACGTTCAGACCACTCAAGAAGAGTGTCGCGGTAGTTTTTGTAATTTCTTTCGAGACTGGATCGTGCTGATTTTCCGCTTTTTCTGCCAGCGGCGGCTTTTTTCGTTACTTTGCGGGCCATATATCCTCCATGGTTTGTTCGGATTTCCATTTCCTACCGAGATTCTATCTACAGAATTCCGGGAATGAACTTGAGACAAACTAAAACATACCTGTCTCCTTCCGTCGGTGAGGAGGAAGAGTTTTCCGGTCCGGTTTTTCACTTTTCGTAAGCATTAAGAAAAGAGAAACTTATGGCATGTCACAAATTGCACAAAAAGCTCTCGAGCTCGTTCTCGAAAATGTTGGTCACGTTATCCTTGGTAAAGACGAAGCTTTAAAGCTCGTTTTATCCGCCTGGTTTTCCGGAGGTCATGTTCTTATTGAAGACAATCCTGGAACGGGTAAGACGATGCTCGCCAAGTCAGTCGCCAGATCAGTCAGTGCGGAATTCGGACGCGTGCAGTTTACTCCCGATCTTCTTCCTTCCGATGTGACAGGCAGCACTGTATACGATGAAGAATCGAAAAGTTTTTCATTTAATCGCGGGCCGGTATTTTCTACGATCCTGCTCGCCGATGAAATTAACCGCGCGACACCAAGAACTCAGAGTGCTCTTCTTGAAGCGATGGCCGAATTCCAGGTCACGGCCGATAAGAATACCTACAAGCTTGATTCGGAGTTTTTTGTTATTGCTACTCAGAATCCGATTGAGCAGCACGGAACTTTTCCGCTGCCGGAAGCCCAGCTCGATCGCTTCGCCATGAAAATATCCATGGGCTACCCAACGCGGGAAGTGGAAGAAGAAATTCTGAAAGGCCGGATGACGGGTGATCCTTTCCAGAAGCTCCAGCCTGTGGTGAAGAAAGAACACATCCAGGAAATTAAAAAGGCCGTCGCCCAGGTGAAAATTTCTGAGGCGACGCTGAAATACATTCTGGATGTCGTTCATAAGACCCGCGAACACCGTGAGATTCACTTGCCGGCCAGTCCGCGCGGTTCTCTTTCTCTTCTCAAGGTCAGTCAGGCCTGGACATTCATCATGGGTGAGGATTTTGTCCGCCCGGGTACCGTGTATAAAATGATTCCCTATGTTCTGGCCCATCGCCTGGCCCTCACCAATGAAGCGCGCTTTCAGGGAAGAACCAAGGATGAAGTGATTAAAGACATTCTTGATTCGGTGAAAGTTCCGACCCGATGAAAAAGAGGATATCGGCCCCCGACATCCTGGGCGAGTTCACCTGGCAGAGCCGGTATTATGATTTTAAAAATAATCTGTACTACAACGCCCACATTTTCAACACCCGCAATTTTTCCTTTTTCATCATCCTTTATACATTCATCGCCGGGTGGTTTAGACCGATCAACTGGGCGCTGACTTTCAGCCTTTCTTTTTATCTCATGTATTCATTTCTTCGCGCACGGAAACTGGCGACCGGACTTGAGATCAAACGCATTGCTGGACCAAAGGGGAGAGAGCAGGAGGAGTTTGAGATTCATTACGAAGTCTCGAACGGATCTGGTTTTTTTCTTCCGGCATTTACTTTCTTTCAGAAATTCGATGGAACACAGGAAGGATCGTTTGTCGTGAAGGCCGGTGCCGGTATTGAACCTCAGACGAGAAAGCGACTGACAGTGAAAATTCCCTTAAACGCAGGCATGGGGATTAAGACGATGGGAGATTTTACCCTCCACGTGCACGATGAGCTTTCTCTTTTTCCTTATCGTGTGGATTTCTCCGGCGCTCAGGAGATTGAAGTTCACCCAATGATCCAGGAAACTCCGCCGCTACTCAAGTCGATCTCACCAGACTCTACGGAATTTGGCTTTTACGATGTTCAGAAAAAAGGCGAGTCGAATCTTTTTATCGGAACCAGGGAATACCGCCATGGGGACGCCATCAAGAGTATTAACTGGAAGCTTTCGCGGAAAACAAAAAAGCTCATTGTGAATGAATTCGAAAAAAACACCAATACCTACATCACACTTCTTCTTGATCTTGAACTGAATTCACAGGTCGGTATCGGCGCTGTCTCCACCTGGGAAGCGGCGAAAGACCTCGCCCTGAGTATCGCCGCCAATGAAACCAAACAAAGAAACTACATTCAGGTGCTGGCCCAGGATATCTATCTTCCTTTCGCGTCCGGTGAATCCCAGCTCGTCGCCATGGAAAGGCATTTCACTTTCCACGAACTTTCTCAATCGGGGATAAGTCATCTCGCCCATCTCCAGCGTCTTCCCTCCCAGTCGCAGATTTATTTTTTCTGTCCGCTCCTTCTCACGCAAAACATCACTGAAACTCTGGCGGTGCTGAAAAAACTCCGTCTCATGGGCCATCATGTCACTGTCTTCGGCCTTGATCCCTTCCGCGGGATGAGAAAGTCTGCCTCAAAAGATGCCTTTTCACCACTGCTCATGGCAGGCGAAGAATCAAGAAAGCAATTCATCAAAATTGAAAGTGAACTGAAGCTTTCCGGAATTCCTTTCGTCTCAATCGATGTGAATGACAGAGTTTCA
>JAYVHR010000368.1:0-6170 GCA_043771075.1 Bacteriovoracaceae bacterium | reverse complement strand
TTTATATTTTCCCCTCTCCAGTAGGAGATCTAATGTCTAGTAAAAGGGGGGCTATTTAATGGCCACCACAAAAACAACTGTCTCTGCTTCTAAATCCTTTGAGATCCCGTCTTGGGTTAAAGGTTTTGATTTCGAAATGGGAGAAATCAAAGAAACTGTCGTAAAAACCGAATTCGGAGACATGATCAACGGAGCTGACGCGAAGAATTTCGCTGAAGGCGAAGTGTTCATGGGTAAAGTCGTTGCTATGAACGATGAATTCGTTACTGTCGATATCGGTTACAAGCAAGAGGGTCTCGTACTCGCTCGCGAATTCCGTAATTACGACGGTACAATGAAGGTTAAAGTTGGAGATGAAATCCAGGTTTACCTTGAGAAGCTTGAGTCTCAGATGGGGAACCTCGTTCTCTCTAAAGACAAAGCTGAAATCCTTAAAGCTTGGGATAAAATCTCAGAAGCTTGCGAAAAAGGTGAGCCTGTTGAAGGTACCGTTATCGCAAAAGTTAAGGGTGGTCTCTCAGTTGATATCGGCGTGAAAGCGTTCCTTCCAGGATCGCAGATCGACATCCGTCCGGTTAAAAACCTTGATAAGTACATTGGTAAAACAATGGAATTCAAAGTTATTAAGTTCAACAAGAAACGTGGGAACATTGTCCTCTCTCGTCGTGCAATACTCGCTGAAGAGCGTGGCCGCATGAGAGACGATACACTCACTCAGATCCAGGAAGGCATGATCGTAAAGGGTATTGTGAAAAACATTACTGATTACGGCGCATTCATCGATCTCGGTGGTGTTGATGGACTCCTCCACATTACAGACATGTCTTGGGGACGCGTGAAGCATCCTTCTAACCTCCTTAACGTAGGTGACGAAGTTGATGTTAAGATCCTGAAATACGATGCTGCTAAAGAGCGCGTATCTCTCGGTCTTAAGCAAGTTCAGCCGAATCCTTGGGAATCTGCTAAAGACAAGTACATGCCAGGTTCTAAAGTCTCCGGCGAAATCGTATCTGTTAAAGACTACGGTATCTTCGTTGAACTTTCAGACGGTATCGAAGGTCTTATCCACGTCTCAGAAATGAGCTGGACGAACAAAAAATCTGCTAACAAGACTTACAACGTAGGCGAAAAAGTTGAAGCTGTAGTTCTTGAAGTTGATGTTGAAAACAAGCGTATCTCTCTTGGTCTTAAGCAACTCATGCCGAACCCTTGGGATAATCTCGTTAACAAATACAACACAGGCAAAGTCGTTGAAGGTACTGTGAAAGCGATCGTTGATTTCGGTCTCTTCATTGACCTCGGCGAAGAAGTGGATGCACTCATCCACGTTTCCGATCTTTCATGGACACGCAAAAACGTGAACCCTGCTGAAGAATACAAAGTCGGACAGAAAGTTAAAGCTGCAGTTGTTACTGTTGATGCTGATAACCAGAAGTTCTGCCTTGGTCTCAAGCAGCTCGAGGAAGATCCTTGGAAGCGCATCGAAGAGCGTATGCCGGTCGGCTCACCTGTTGAAGGTGAAGCAGTTCGTATCACTGAGTTCGGCGTATTCGTTGAACTTGAAACTGGTATCGAAGGCCTCGTACACATCTCTGAGATGTCTGAAGAGCGCGTAGAGAAGCCGTCTGACAAAGTTGCTAAAGGCGACAGAGTTAAGGCGATCGTTATCTCTATCGACAAGACTGCTAAGAAAATCGCTCTCTCTATGAAAGCGGTTACATCTGGCGAGTACAAGACGAACTACAAGCCGGAGACAGCTCAGCCGTCGACACTTGCAGACAAGCTTAAAGGCTTCAAAGTTTAATTCTCACTTAGAGTTTTATACAAAAGAGGGCCCGCAGTAATGCGGGCCTTTTTTTTATGACTATGCGTGGCCTCCGTTGCGGAGGTTGATATTGAGTCTCGCATCCGGCGCCGGATGCTGCAGTGTCTCCTCCAATTGGAGGTTGGTTAAGTCCCTGAAATTTAAATCCAAATTAAAGCATTCTCCTATGACCGCCGATAAGAAATCGTGAAATTTTCCCTGCTAACGATACTTCTTTGGAGCACATCTGTTCTGGCGTCCCGCCAGTGCGGAGAATATGAATTTCAGGGCACGCTGAGGATTATGGAAAAGGGATTCATCATTGTTGTGAATGAGAACACTCTTTCGGAAATAAAAATTAAAGTGCCTAAAACAGAAGAGCTGAAGCTCGTTCCATTTCATAACAAACTGGTGAGTGGAAAAGTGTTGATGAGAAAAGAGAATGCGTATTCTCATCTCGAGTTTGTTGTTCCGGATGGAAAACAGTTTCTGAAATTAATTAAGTGGGAGAAGTGTCCATGATCGCACTTCTACTCATGACTCCTTTCATTTTGTTTGCACAGACGCTGCACATGGCGGTTCTTGGCGGAAGTGGCGAGCCTCATAAAACCTGGGATGGTCGTCCCAATGAAACGACGATCTTCGATGCTGGTTTAGAGCGAATGGGGCAGTTTCACCGCTCGCATCCTTCGATTCGCACAGAAGTTCTTTTTAACGGGGGGCACTCGCAGACGGAAGAACTCGCACGTCGCGGATTCGGTGGCTCGAGACCTTTCACTGCCCAGAGCTTTTATCAGATCATTGAAGAGTACAAACGAAAATTAAATGCAGGTGAGATCAAAAATGGCGAAAATATCCTGATTAATCTTTATTCGCACGGAGCAACCCGCGATGCCGGTGAGTCCTCTCACAAGATAGCTGCCGGCTCGGGTCCACTCACAAATTATGATGATATGGCAGGCACCACGACAGTTTCGGTCGATGCTTTGAAATCTCTCCGGGATCTGGCGAAATCGAAAGGCGTGAAGATCGGGATCGTTGATCTCAGCTGTCATTCAGGAAACACTCTGGCGCTGGCCGATGAAAATACCTGTGTGATATCTGCCACCGGCCCCAATCATTATTCCGGTGCAGGGTCCATGTCGTTCGGTGCAGTGTTTTCGGGAGCGCTGAGACCGGGAAAGTCTCTCGAAGATGCTTATCTCACGGCACGCTCACAATTTAACGATGCTTCTTTTCCGATGATCTCGTCTCCGGCAGGAAGAGAAATCCAGGAACGTCTCTATAACAATGAGACGCCCTTTCTTTATTATTATAATCCGCAGAGTGATAAGTTCACTCCATACCTTGAGCAAATTGCGACGAATGTGGGCGAGTGCAGAATTGATGGAAATCTCATGGGGCTTAACACAGAGATTGAAAACATTCTTCGTGCGGGAGTCACAGCAGAAGTTCAGGCGGAGCTTGCAAGTTTCCGAAAGGCCCTCACGGAGTACCACGCTTACATCCGGAACATTAAAAAACAGATGGATGACTTCGGCATAGGTGAGATCGGGAAAGAGTACGAACTTTGCAGTGGAAGTGTTTGCGAAACTTATAGCGCGAAAAAAATTGCGTCGACTCAGTACCCTTATCTGATTACCTATTACGAAGAGCAAACAAGAAGTGGTTCATCGGCCGACAGGCTCCTGGCCCGGAATCAGCTGAATATCATGAGGCAGGGACAGGCACTCCAGTCACGCCTTCTGCATGAGAATCCCCGACTGGTTCAGTCTGCGGAATTCTGGAGAAACCTTCCGGATCTTCAAAGACAAACGTCCATCCTTCAATCGAATGTGGCCCGCACTCAACGTGAGCTCTATCGGGAGATGTATGGGAACTCAGCGGCGAGCGGTCCAAATCCGTGTCGCGACTTCAAGCTTTGAATCTTAAGTTTCAGTTTTGAAGCACCGATAATCCTTTTATGAGCAGCACATATTTTCAAAAACGCGTCTTCGTGGTGGATGATACTTCATTCATGCGCGCGGGTCTCGTCAAGCAGCTCGTTGAACTTGGTTTCGATAAAGGAAAAATTTTTCAATACGAAACCGGTCTCGCTGCGATCGAAGCATTCAAAACTGATTTCAATGTCGATATTATTTTTTCAGACTGGAACATGCCACTCATGACGGGAATTGAACTTCTGAAGGCAGTCCGCACGTCAGATCATCCTAAGGCAACTCTTCCCATCGTCATGATTACGACAGTCTCTGAAAAAGACAAAGTGATCGAAGCACTGAAGTTTAAACTTTCCGGCTACATCATTAAACCAGTGGATAAAGAAAAACTTACTGAGGTCGTTGAGAGTGTTTTCGGGAATGAGTTGAATGAAGAGTAAAATTAATCTTTGTGGTGTTGAAGTCGATCCTGAATCGCATTTTTTCCTGCTGGAAGATACCGTTTCGTATCAAACGGAAATTTCCAACACAATCAGGTCTCTGGGATTTCGTGGAAAAATCACAATCGCCGGAAGTCTCAAGGAAGGCCTGGAAATTCTCAATGAGATAACTCCGGATCTGGTTCTCTGTGACTGGAATCTTCCTGATGGAATTGGGTTTGATTTTTTACGTGCGTTGAGAAAGGCCAAGCGCTTTAAAGAGATTCCGGTTCTGATGATTACGACCATGGATGATATTTCCAACATTCTTTCTGCGGTGAAAGAAGGTGCCGATGGATACATCGTCAAACCTTTTGAGGCAGATGACTTCGCTGAGAAAATCTCGTTCGCTTTCGAGAAGTATCTTACTCCGAAACCTTAAGCTTAATTTTCATCTTGGGATGAATGGCGCACTGGATAGTGTATTCGCCCTTTTCCTTAATTTTCACGACCCGATCATTGGTTTTTCCGGGTTCCTGAAGTTTCACATCAAAGATTACTTTGTCGGAAAGTGCTCCGCTTACATTGTGAGAAACTTCATCGCGGTTCTGGAAATTGATTTCATCACCGATCTTCGCCGAAAGGGTTTCGACTTTATATTTTTCTTCGATCTGTGGGTCATCATAAGCATCCGCTGCCTGCTTGTCAGTGACGTCACCCAGAAAGGTTTTCCCACCCTGAACCATCCGGATCACTTTAGCTTCTGCGGAAGCTGTAAAAACAATAAACAAGCTAAGAAAGAAGATTTGCATGTGACTCCAAAGGTATTCTGATAGTGAAGACTGTACCCGCGCCAGGTGAAGAAGAAACTCCGATCGTTCCTCCCTGGGATTCAATGTGGCTTTTTACTGCGTCCATTCCTACGCCTCTTCCGGAGGTTTCAGTTGCTTTTTCTTTTGTCGAAAGTCCGGGATGAAATATCAGGGATACCTTTTCTTCCGTTGAAAGCTGCGTGCCGGGTTTTATGACTCCGGAGCTTCTCGCTTTCTCGAGTAATTTTTCCCCGTCAATTCCCCGGCCATCGTCAGTAATAGTCACTTCGAGATTTTTCCCTTCTGAGACCCGGCATGAGAGTCGGATCATGCCCGTTTCATCCTTACCAGCAAGTAATCTGTCTGACGCTGCCTCAATCCCGTGGTCAACGGAATTGTTAAAGATGTGAATGAGGACCGGATCAAGTGGGCGAATTTCAGCGTAGGTGAGTTCGTCTCCCGGAGAGATTGTGAGTGAGATCTTTTTATCTTCAAACTTCCGGGAAAGTTCCTGAACATAGAGAACATACTTTGAAAAAACTTTATTCACCGGATAACGCTCGAGTCGTGAAACAGCATCCATCAGCTCAGCATTCCCGGATGCACTCGCTATTCTCCGCAGGGTATCGACTTTTCTTTCATCATAATAGCGAAAGTGCTCACCGATATCCAGGGCGAGAATTTTCGCCACATCATCAGACTGTTCGTTAAAAATTTTCCTGATGTCTTCCATGAGAGAGCGGGGAGAAGGAGCTGTCAGCGCGAGTGATGATTCAAGCTCATGGACCTTATTGGCAATTGTCGTGAAAGAATAAATACCCAGAAGACCTTTCAAAGAATGGAGATCCCGCATGAGTGCCGCGGATACCTGATCAATCGAGCCAAGGCATGATCCGAGGAGACGATTCACTTCCTCGAGAAATTCCCGGTATCCATTCAGATCAGAGGAGATTTTGGATATGCGATTCACGCGTTCCATAAGCTCGCGGCTGCGCGCCTGTGCCTTGAGTTTCTCCGTTACATCTTCGCCAAGGATGATCACCCGCTCAAGTTTCTTCTTCGCATTCTTCTTGGGCCGGTAACTCAACTGGATGAGATGTTCTCCGTCTTCTGCCTGAACTTTCAGGCTCTGGGGAAGAAGAAAGGCCGCTGAACTAAAAGGGATGGCATGGGAGAACATGACATCAATCACATCTTT
>JAYVHR010000367.1:0-2452 GCA_043771075.1 Bacteriovoracaceae bacterium | reverse complement strand
AACCAGGCCCGGCGGAATTCCAACCCACTTGAGTTCAAAATGCCTACCAAGAAGAAAGTCGCCAAGAAAACGACCAAATAGTCAGGCGGGGAAACCACTCTTAATCTAAGGCAGATGACTGGAAAAGAAATCTTCCAGTGGCATCAATTGCTTTTTATAATGTTCAACTCCATAGACAACCATCACTCGCTCATGACTGAGTTGTTCTTTCTCGATTTTTTCAAGAACAAGATCATCATGGGTTTTTCTAATGACCCATGCGAGGCGCTGAAGATAGTTTCCCGTCCTGATAGATTTTAAATCAGTGAAGCCAAGTTTAATCAAAGAAGACCCCATCTTGTCCTTGTACATCAACAGGAATTCATCCTTATCAAAGCGACTGGCGAGGTTCAGGATTTTCTTTTCTTCTTCGATGATTTGTGGAAGGAGGGTCAGGGGTTTATCGTGCCCTTTACTCTTTCTCACAAGCCGGCGGTAGGAATAGAAAAATAAAATTTCGTCCGCCAGTGTTTTTTTGTTCACGATTCGTCTCAGGATGTCTGAATCGAATGGCTCTCCGCTGATGCAGGGTATGCCCCGGGGTTTGGCAACGTAGCAGGCCCATGAGCTCGGTGTGCAACCGAGATTCTGTTCACACTGGCTGAGTTCCTGCACCAGGATATTCGGATCATGAACGGGGTATTTTGCGACAATTATTTCCGGATCAAATTTTTTGAGAGTTCTATCAATCAGTTTCATCGTGACCGTATCCACATTTCCTTTCTCATTGACTGCTATGTAAAGGAGTTCTTTTTCTCTCTTCTTATAACGCTTGAAGAAAGGGGGATTTTCCGTGTGGACCGGATTGTCATTCATGTCTTCAGAGGCACAGGACACCAAGAAGAATGCTGCAAGGAGGAATGTTTTCATGTCCTCATGCTAACATGCTATGCTTTTTCTATGAAAAGGTTTCTTCTCATCCTGACGACAGTGACCGGGCTTTCTTATTTCTATGCACTGAAATCTTTAAGTGCCGGAACCCTGACCGGTGTATTTCTTTTCATCCCTTTTCTCTTGATCTGGCTTCTGCCTGTTTTGTATTGGGGAAAAGGGGAGAAAAAAGATTCCCAGGGGAGTCACGTCATTCACTACCTCGGCTATCTTTCCATGGCCTTCATCAGTTTTCTTTTTTTCTACCTGATCTGCGCTGACATCATCCAGCTATTCATCGGGATTCCTTACAAGACAGAACTCATCCTGACTGCAGCGACACTTTCATTGCTTGCGGGCCATATTATCGCTAGGAATGGACCCTCTGTTATTGAAGTTGAGATTCCCATTCCGAATCTTCCGGCAGAACTCGAGGGATTCCGGATTGCTCACATTACTGATCTTCACATCGGTCTTACGATCAGAAAAAACTATGTTGCACAGGTTGTTCAAAAAACTCTCAGGATAAACGCTGATCTCATCGCACTTACCGGAGACATTGCTGACGGAGATATCAACAAGTACGGAGAGGACTCAGCACCATTGTCACTTCTGGGTGATACGGGCAAGGCCTGGCTTGTTCCGGGAAATCATGATTACTATTCCAACTGGCCCGCATGGAAGAAAAAATTCCTGGGCCAGGGAATTAAGATCCTGGAAAATCAATTTGTTTTGAAAGATGGATATCTCCTGGGTGGAGTGACTGATCCAGCTGCCAGGATGTACGGAGAAAATTACGGTCCTGATCCGGTGAAGGCGATGGATCCGAAATCAAAACTTTTTAAAATACTCCTCGCTCATAATCCCAAGCTGGCAGAAGAATCTGCCAAGGCCGGCTTTGATCTCATGCTTTCGGGCCACACTCATGCCGGGCAATTTTTCCCGTGGACACTTGTTGTGAAAATGGTTCATCGGCCGCATTACGGCGGTCTTTCAGATGAAGGAAAAATGAAAGTGTACGTTGGACCCGGGACGGGAACATGGGGCCCTCCGGTGCGTCTGGGAACAACACCGGAGATTGCAGTGATTACTCTACGTGGAGCGAATTCTTAAGAATGATATCGAGAAAGTCAGTGATGTTCATGAAAAACGGGCTGAAGTTTTTTCTTCTCACCTGTTCTTCTTCTCTTCTCCAGTAGTGGAGATTGCTCGCCGGATAACCGTAACCCCATGGATAGGCCGTCGGATTAGCATGAGCTTCGAAGATTTTTGCTTCCGGATATCGTGAGTTGAATCGCATGACCCGGTTCATACGGGTCTGGGCAAATTTGCGGTATCGAATTGCTTCGTCCAGATGAACGTTTAACATCATCGGCTCGCGAAGAGCGCGTCTGGTCCAAAGAGCGTGATGAATCCGCGCTTCAGTGATCTCCCACATCGAACGGAGTTCAGCATTCTGGATTCTGACTTCCGTCGGAAGATGAGCAATAGCATCTTCTATATGGGCAATTTCTTTTTCCAGCACTTCGGGTTTTTTCCAGAG
>JAYVHR010000366.1:0-2299 GCA_043771075.1 Bacteriovoracaceae bacterium | reverse complement strand
CGTGAAGCCACACCTTTGATACCGATAGCGTTTGCACGGTTAGCAGCTATTGATCCGGAAACATGTGTTCCGTGGAAAGCATCAGCACCGATAACATCGTTGTTACCGTAGATTCTTTCATTCTGATCATTCTGGTTATCACCAACGATCCCACGTGGGTCGAAAGATTCGTTATACATGAAATTCAGGCGATCCTGGTAAGCACCGAGAACGCGGTTGATTCTTGCGAGACCGAGATTCTTCGTGAGAAGAGCGAGCATTTCTTTCTGTGCAGAGAGAACTGCTGGATCTTCAGAAACCACAGCGCGAACGTTATCAATCGTAATTTCTTTTACACCAGCCGTGAGAAGGATTGCTTCCTGCTTCTTATAATTCTCAAGGTGACCTTTGTAAGTCTGAACAACTGTTTTTGCCTGCTCAACTGCATCGCCTACTTCCTTAGAAAGTTTTGCGAGGTATGCGGCCTGAGCAGGAGTGAGTTCTTCACCAAGCTCTTCAACTTTAACTTTGAGTTTTTTCATACGAACGAGTTCGCGGGTAACTTCCAGAGAGTCACCAGAAATCTGATGCTCAGGTGCACCTTTGATCAGGCGGTAACCATTAGCGAGTGTTTCGTCTTTAACGATCTTCGCCTGGCCCTTTGTTCCACCAATAAAGCTCCATCCGAAAACGTCATCAATGTAACCGTTGTTATCATCATCGATTCCGTTATCAGCAATCTCGCCTTTGTTGGTCCAGATCTGGCCTTGAAGGTCTTCGTGGTTAACATCAACACCGGAATCAACAACAGCAACGATGATATCGTCAGCAAGTGGAATTCCGAATTCAGCGTAAGCTTCTTCCGTACGAACACCTTCAACACCCTGAGTGGGCGAAAGGTTGAACCAGTTTTCCGGAGTTGTTGCGAGCATCTTCTCCATCACTGTTCCTTTGGCATTTTTCAGCACAAAGTTCGGCTTCTGGATTTGCGCTTCGTGAATGATCTGGTCTTCAACCGGAATCATCTGAACGCGGGCAAAAGCTGTGGAGAAGGACAAAGGGAGAGCGAGAGCCAAAAGGGCTTTACGAGACATCATGGGAATCCATCCTTTGTTGATGCAGTTGCGGAGTTTATAGATAACTTCCGGAGCTACATCAAGGAGGATTAAAACTATGTATGAATTTTCTTCCCCTATGGTGCTGAAATGGCACCACCGGGGAAGGAGATTACGGGTATTTATACGTGAGGAGATCAGACGAGCTCAATGGCCACTTTGATAGGTCTCTCTATCTGAAGACCTTCCCTCGTAAGAAGCTCGAGAATTTCTGAAGGGCGAATGCTCACTCCCTTGTTTACCGAGGCAGTCAGAAAGACTCCGGGAATGCGGCAAGGAGAAACTTCATCAATTACTTCCATCAGATTTTCTGAGAGAACAAGCTTCCCAGATTTGATTTCCATCATGAGTGGACGAATATCTTTTTCGAGGAGCGAATCATCTTTTTTCGAGTACGACTGAATGAGAATTTTCTCTGCCTGGGAAAGCTTCAGCACGACTTCTTCTACATTTCCTTCCTTGACCGGAACGAAATAAGTGAACGCTGTTGCTGCTTCCTGGATCGAAGGAGTCTTGGAATTGATGACAGTGATGTTCTTGAACATGATACCGGGTTCAGAATGTTTCTGAAGCTCGGTCAGGACAAAATCAAAATTTTCCCATTCCACCGGAGTGCGCACATCAAAATATTCAGTAAGTGAGCTGATCCCGAGCGTGAGTGCCGGACCGAATGAAAGAAGCGGACGAAGTTTGTAACCTTCCGAGTGAAGAGTCTCAAGTCCTGAGCGCTTAAAGATTCTCATCATGACTTTCTGGAGATCAAGGTGAGAAATGAAAGTAATCGGCCCGAGTTTTGAAAACTCAATCCGGTATTTGAATCCTGCTGTCGTTCTCTTCTCTCTTAGTTCCGCAATATCCTTTCTCAGAATTGCCGGCTGAACATAGGGCTCATCCTTGACGGAATTCATTCCCTTGAGGAAGTCACGTCTCTCTTCCACCATTCCCTTGAGATCGCAGGCGACTCCGCAGTGATAGCAGACGAGTTTTTTCTTATCGATATCAAATGTCTTCTCGAGTGTTTCAAGATTCGAGTGATGGACGACCATCCCATGAACTTTTCCGCACGGAGGAGAAAGGCGGTTATGAACTGCTTTTTTATATTCAATTTCAAGGAAGCGATCAGTAAGACCAACATCAATGTGATCCCATGCAAGTTTCCCGTTCATCGGAATTGTGCCGAGGAATATCTGAGTATCAAGTCCCGA
>JAYVHR010000365.1:0-4366 GCA_043771075.1 Bacteriovoracaceae bacterium | reverse complement strand
AAATTCCCACGAGACCTGAAAACTTAAAGCCTTCCTGTTCCAGAATCCGTTTCGCGGGTTCTGTCTCAGGGTTCACTTTTCCGATCACTTTCTGAGCATCTTCCGGAAGAATATTGGCCATGATCGGGTGCTTCGGTAAGAGCTCTTCAATGAAGCGCTTATTCTTCATGTACATGTTGTCTGCGGTGGTAAAATCAACCTTGAAGAATTTGGCACCAACGGCATCCCAGAAAGGGGAGTATCCTTTCTCATTCACCATCCCGCGCATCTCTGCAATGATCTGGTCTTCAAAAAATTTCCGGTTCTCAGCAATGAAGAGAAAGCGTGAGAGCGAAAGAAATCTCCCGTTCTGCGAATTCCTGAATTCCGGATGAAGAAAAAGTGAGCAGATTTCGGCCGGGCCGTTATGAACAGCGTGGAAATGAAGAGAGAGGACGTCGTTTTTGACATTCACAATCTTCGATTCATGATGACTGTTTTCGAGCTTATAAAAATAGTAGGGCTGAAAGCCGCCGATCTTCGAGATGATCGCTGAAATTCCCACGATTCTGCCGGTAAAAAGCTCTTCCATGACGAAAAGATAATCCTCTCCGCCCGGACCATCTTCACGGTGAAGAAAACTTCTCTCGGAAGCGCGGATCCTGCGTTTCAGAACTTCAGGATCCTTGGGAAGAGTCGTGAGTCCGTAACCCGATTTTTCCAGGAGCTTCATGAGCCCTTCGAGGTCTTTCTGGACAATCGGACGGATGATGAACATGTTACTCCATGGCAGCTAGTGTTTTCTCGATAATCTCACAGACTTCATCAATGTGTTTATCTTCAGTCACCATCACCGGCATGAGAAAGCGGACACGAGTTGTTGTCCCGCCGCCCGCCATGAAGGAAAGAACACCATTTTCAAAAAGTTTCATGGTGAAGGCTTTGGTTTTCGCTTCGTCACCCTTGAAGCAGGTCATCGCGACCATCGCACCGATCCCGTATGGGCCGGAGAGTTTTTCAGGATGCTTCTTGTTGATCTTTTCGAGATTCGACTTAAAGCGTGCGTGAAGTTTTTCAATCTTCCCGTTCTCACCGAGGTATCCGCCATTGATCATTTCATTCACAATGTAATGAGCAGCAGAAATCTGGGAAGAGGCTCCGGTGAACGTCTGGGACATGAGTCCCGGCTTCGGTTTGTGATCATCAGCAAAGAACGTCGCGCACACCTGGGAGTTTTTTCCGATTGTGACTACATCAACATGTTTATCAAGACCGAAATACTGGAATGTGAAGAGTTCTTTGGTTCTCGCGAACGTCTGAACTTCATCCACCAACACAGAAAT
The DNA here is from genome assembly GCA_043771075.1 of Bacteriovoracaceae bacterium. Classification (GTDB taxonomy): domain Bacteria; phylum Bdellovibrionota; class Bacteriovoracia; order Bacteriovoracales; family Bacteriovoracaceae; genus Peredibacter. The sequence goes on along the minus strand of JAYVHR010000365.1, from coordinate 3,044 downwards.
ATTTGTTTCTTTGCAGACAGAAATGAGAGCTTCAAAAAACTCTTTATTCCCGACCCATGAACCGTTCTCGCCCTGGATAAGTTCCATGCAAAAACCGGCATGGTGACCGGGGAAGCGCGCGATGTATTTTCTCATCACGGCCACGGCGCGATCAATCGATCCCTTGTGGTCATTGGCATCGTAGAAAGGAATGTAATCCACATCGAGAGTCTTCGGAAGACCCACGCGGTAGGCACCTTTGTCTGTCACCCACGCCATACCAAGTGTACGACCGGCAAAACATTTTTCAAAAGCAAAGAAGCGTGAAGCTCCTGCGCGTTTCTGGAGAATAATCTTGAATGCGTTTTCATTCGCCATCGCACCCGATGTGGTGAGAAAGACGTTTTTCACGAGGGCACCATTTTTACAGGCCGCTTTCGAGAAAAGCTCCATCACTTCCGCCGAACTTGTATTCTGCTGAAGGTGACCATTCATCACAGTGTTGTGAAGAGCTCCGTCAATTGTGGCATTGATCACACCTTCGTGTGAGTGGCCCATGTAGTGAACGCCAATCCCTGTGATGAAATCATATTTCACAGAACCATCAGCAAGTTCAACCAGGGGACCGTTTCCGATTCCGGATCCGATGTAATTATAAAAGAGGGCGCCGCCGCGATATTCGGCAACACGCTTTAAGAGTTGATCGTACGACTCTTTTAATTCCGGATTAGCGGGACGAACGCCGGTGATGTGCGCTTTATGTTCTTTAAGCGCTTCTTTAATTAGTTTTTTGGCCTGCTCGATACGAGGATCGGAAAATAAACCTTGGGCAACGGTCTTTGCCATAGAAGCTCCATGAGATGTCTTAGTTAATGGATTTTCGGCAGTTTAAGACGATAACTTGACCTTATCAAGTGAAAGAGATTCTGACTCATATGCTCAGTTAAGGAGTCATCGAAGCGGGTGAAATTTGCTTCATAACCTCGTCATTTTATTGTCGGTAAGACCGGGTTATGATAACTCTTCGTTTACTATTTTTTACTAGCTATCACGTTGGAGATCTCATGAAGGTCACGAAATTTCACGACATCAAAAAAACAGACAAAGACACACTGGGTAAATGGCTCCATCTCCTTATCCTTGGGCGGATGATTGATGAGCGAGCTCCCAATTATCTGAAGCAGGCACTGGGCTGGTCATACCACGCTCCGTACGCGGGCCACGATGCGATTCAGCTCGCGATCGGTCAGATCTTTGATAAAGACACCGATCATCTTTTCCCATATTACCGTGACATGCTCACAGCTTTGTCTGCGGGACTCACGACAGAAGAAATTCTTCTGAACGGTATCTCGAAAGCAACCGATCTCGCGTCGGGCGGACGTCACATGTCGAATCACTTCGCAAAACCTGCGTGGAATATTCACAACGTTTCTTCATGCACCGGTAACCATATTCTTCACGCTGTAGGTGTTGCCCGCGGAATGAAAACTTATAAGCACAAAGGTGTCGCGATTTCTTCTCAGGGTGAATCTTCTGTTTCAGAAGGTTACTGTTACGAAGCCATCACCGGTGCTGACCGGGAACTTCTTCCGTGCGTATTCGTTTTCCAGGATAACGGATACGGAATTTCGGTACCGAAGTCAGACCAGACTGCTAACGAGCACGTCGCAGATAACTTCTCCGGATTTAAAAATCTCAAGATCATCAAGTGCGACGGAAAAGATGTTTTCGATTCTATGAATGCGATGATGTCTGCCAAAGAACATGCGATGAACAAGCTTGAGCCTGTTATCGTTCACGCAGTTTGCGTGCGTATCGGGAATCACTCGAACTCTGATAACCATGAATGGTATAGAGACGAAAAAGAGCGCGCGGATGCGAAGGCTCAGGATCCTCTGCCGAAATTCAAAGACGATCTTCTGAAAGCTAAGATCTTCACGCAAAAAGAAATTGATCAGATTGAGGCCGACGCCAAGAAAGAACTTCTCGAAGCTCACGGTAAAGCGGTGAAAGCACCGAACCCGACTCCGGAATCTATCTGGGAGCACGTTGTTCCTCCTGCATACGTTCCACAGAAATATACTGACGGCACTCACTCTGAAGATGGCGAAGCTAAGAAATTTATTGATGCCATCAACGGAACTCTTAAAGCAGAATTCCGTCACAATCCTCATACCTTTATCTGGGGACAGGATGTCGCGAATAAAGAGAAGGGCGGAATTTTCAACGTCACAAAAGGGATGCAACAGGAATTCGGAAAACACCGCGTGTTTAACGGACCGATCGCTGAAGATTATATCCTTGGTACTGCCAACGGAATGTCGCGCTTTGATCAGGACAAAATCCATATCGTTGTGGAAGGTGCTGAATTCGCCGATTACTTCTGGCCCGCGATGGAACAGATGGTGGAAACTTCCCACGATCACTGGCGCTCAAACGGTGCCTTCTCTCCGAACATGACCATTCGTCTCGCTTCCGGTGGTTACATTGGTGGTGGTCTCTATCACTCACAGAATCTTGAAGGAACTCTTTGTACTCTTCCAGGTATCCGCGTAGTTGTTCCGGCGTTTGCCGATGATGCTGCCGGACTCCTCAGAACTTCCATGCGCTCAAAGGGATGCACGGTTTATCTCGAGCCGAAAGCTCTTTATAACGCCAAATACGCGATGACATCAATTCCTGAGGACTTCGAAGTTCCTTTCGGAAAGGCCCGCATTCGTCGAGAAGGAAAAGATCTCTCCATCATCACTTACGGAAACACCGTTCACTTTTCTCTCGAAGCAGCTGAAGCTCTCGCGAAAGAAGGATTTGAAGTGGAAGTTCTCGATCTTCGCTCACTCAATCCTCTCGATCTTGATTCAATCGTTGCGACTGTTCAGAAAACTCATCGCGCTCTCGTTGTTCATGAAGATAAAGTCTTCGCCGGTTTCGGTGGGGAGATTGTTTCCCAGATCAATGAACATGCTTTTGAAGTTCTCGATGCCCCGGTCCGCCGAGTGGGATCGACTTTCACACCGGTCGGATTTAACCGGATTCTTGAGCGCGCGACCCTTCCGGATGTG
>JAYVHR010000364.1:0-2205 GCA_043771075.1 Bacteriovoracaceae bacterium | reverse complement strand
AACGCCACTGCTCAATTCGGGCTTTCCAGTAAGACATCTCTGAGAGTTGGAGGAGGGCAGGAAGGAATGAATGCCGGAGGCCTCAGGCATTCACTCGGGAAAGGCTGGTATGTGGATTCGTCGGTGCAGAAATCACAGACTCCCAGCACGGAAGAGCGCAAGAATTACGGAGTTCTTCTTGAGCGTGTGATCGCCTACTGATTATCTTCTTTGATTGATGATCAGAAAAAGTTTTGCCGTCGCCTCAGCATCGCAAAGGGCGCGGTGATGCTGAACGAGGGGAACCTCAAAATGCGATGTGAGATTGGCGAGACTGTAGGAAGCGAGTCCCGGATAATATTTTTTCATAAGCACTTTTGTGCAAAGATGGGGCCTCACGAATCTCTCTTCGAGCCTTCCGAATTCGGCCTGGAGAAATCCATAATCAAAGTTCACGTTATGGGCGACAAATATGGCATCCAGACAGAACTCCTGAAAGCTCGCCGCCACATCTTTAAAAAACGGCGCAGATTTCACCATCTCATTGGTAATGCCGGTGAGCTGCTGGATCTCGGCAGAAATTTTCCGCCCGGGATTTACCAGTGACTGGAAAGTTCCGATCACTTCGCCGCCTTTTAATTTCACGGCACCAATTTCAGTCACCCGGTGATAAGGCATCAGCCCGCCGGTTGTCTCAAGATCAACCACGACATACGTCTGCTCAGGATTTAATTTATATTCCACTTTCAGAAGTTCAACTGTAAATCCCGCTTTCCGGAGGACATTCATCTGCATCAGCTGATGACCGCGGAGTGAATCGCCGGGGGCCTTCACTTCGATAAATTTCACTTCTCCATTTTCGATGGCCAGAAGATCCGGAAAGCCGCGGATTCGGCGATGAAAATCTTCTGCAAGATGAACCAGCACCGAAGACACTTTTTCCGGGGGGGCGAAACGGATGAGATCAAAGAGCGCATTCAGATTCTCTTCTGCCCATGAGAAAATGCCATTCTTGCCATGATCTTTTTCGGTTTTAAGTGCTGTGGTGTAATCGATAAATTTCTGCGGATCATTCAGTAGCAGAAGTTTCTCCTGAATCGCACAGTGATGTTTCACACAAAACTGAGATGACCCCAGCTCTTCCGGCAATCGTTCAAAGGGAGAATGAAATGTATTCAATGGTGATTCAAAAATCTCGTGCCAGAATATGATTCCGAAAAGTGAGCGCCATAAGGCATTTTCCGAATGATGGCAGAGAAACCCTTTCACCCGCAAAGTATCCCGCACTCCTTCTTCCGGCTGCCGGAAATACGCTTCATCCAGTGGCATCGTGGCCGCTTCTTCCAGCATCTGCGAGAGAACTGTCTTTTTCTTCTGATGAAATTTTCGCTCAAGAAAATCTTCCGCAAAGAGAAGTTCTTCATCTGATGAAGGATTTTCCATCACGAGATGAAGTTCTGTGAGAGTGCGTTCGAGCTCTCCCATCTGATAGAGGAGGCGGATTTTTCTTTCCCGCCCGGGGTGAATCCGGGAGTTTTCAAAGACAATCAGCGCTTCTTCATTCTTGCCGGCCTTCTTGAGTTCCTCACCCAGGGCCACCAGTAAATTTTCCCGGAGGTGAAGACTTTCTTCCTTCACTGGCTCGGGCCAGGTGCTGATCAGCTGATGATCATAATTTTCGGCATCGATTTCATCGATTAATCTCGCATAGAAGTAGTGGGATAGTGCCTCACTTTTTGAAGTAAACTTGGGCACAAAATCCGTGCGCATATTTTCACTCCAGATTCCGAGATCGCGCAGAGTGTAGAGCGAGAGATTATTGCTGATTTCCCCGAAGTATAAAAAAAGAAGGTAGGAGAGTTCTTCCAGCTTTTCCTGCACCAGGCACTGGCCCAGCTTTTCCAGAGGAAAAAATGTGATATCGGCATTTCTCAGCTCTTCCAGAAAGCGGGGTTTGGGCCAGGATTTTTTCACCGGTAGGAGAAAGTGCTCACAGAATTCCTGAAGCTTTTCTTTCGCGAGTCCTTCAAATAAAGAGTGAAGATCATTGTATCCTGGGCCCCTCAGAAACTCCTTCTCTATCAGTTCAACGATGGCCTGGTCGACATTTCCTATTTCGGGATAGCGGAGAGTTTCACGATAAAAATATCTTCCTTTCCGGTTCACGAACCGGACGTAGAGGCAGCGGGCATCCTCAGAGAGTGAATCAAAATCGAGCAGGAAACG
>JAYVHR010000363.1:0-2453 GCA_043771075.1 Bacteriovoracaceae bacterium | reverse complement strand
GTTTTCTATTCATTCATCGCAATCAACAGCATCACCGGGCTTCTTGAGCACGCCAACATTAAGTTCGAGGGCGGAGTTCTCAATTACTTTTTCAATACGGCCCAGCTTCATCGCTGGCATCATTCGGAAGTTTCCCGCGAATCACAGACTAACTTCGGAAAAGTCCTCTGTGTCTGGGATCTGGTTCATGGAACGCATTTCCTTCCTACCGGTCGCAAAGTCGGAACTGTGGGAATTGGAAAACGCCGCGAAGTTCCGCCGACATTTATCGCACAAACAATGTATCCATTTGAAGAAATTAAGAAACTTAAAAACAAAAAGACAATGAGTGCAGTTGAGCTTGCTGAACTCGCTACAAAGTCTCAGGAACAGTCAGATGTTCACGGAGTTAAAGGATGAATATGAAATTCTTGTCAGTACTGTGTCTCACACTTTTCACTTTGCAGGCGTTGGCCACCGAAATTGAGGTGACGAGCCAGGATTGTAATTTTGAAGTGAGAAACGAAAGGGACGGCGTCGTCCTTAGAGTCAATAAGCTCATCGCTGTTGAGAATTCTATCTCCAGCTGGGAGATTGAACTTCCCAACGACAAGATCAAGCTTCCTCTTCAGAACGGCCTGAAGAAAACCATTCCAGGTCTTGGCAATGATGAAGCGGTGATCACTTATAAGAACGGAATTCTGACTCATGATAGTAAGGCGAAATCAAATTACACCCGCGATACTCTGGTCATGCACATTTCGCCAGACCTGAAGCACATCAGTTCGGCGAAATTTACCCGGAAAGGAACGGGGATTCTGTTCCTCTTCGGCAGCGAAAAATTTGAATGTAAATTCTAGGAAAATATTATGAACATGTTTAAAAGTTTTATTCTTCTTCTTTCGCTCCTTGCTTCTGTCTCCTACGCCCAGGAGGAGCTGGAGACTGACTACCGCTTTGAGGGTAAGCATTATTCAGTTAACTATAAATTGGAAGCAAATCTTCAGACGATCCGTTTGCATGGTGAAATTCTCAGCGGGATTATTGAAGACCTGAGTGGATTCAAAAAAGTTACCACTTTGATACGTAAAGATATTCCCATTAAACTTGTTCTTCATAGCGGTGGAGGCTTCCTTAAGGCTTACAGCAGACTCCCGTGGATGATGAAGCAGCAGTGTAATTCAGAGACCTCAAATTGCAGAATCACTACCATCATTCCAACTTGGGCCTATTGCGCTTCGGCCTGCCTGAATATTTTTATGGTAGGTGATGATCGCCTTGCTGGTAAAAGCAGCCGCTTCGGATTCCACCAGGCAGCAGCGATGCCGGGAGTTCTGAAGCTTTCGGGTTTTGCCCAGAGATCACTCAAGAAAAGCGGTTTGAATCCTGAATGGCTGGATATTCATAAAGAATTGTTCTCATCGCTGGAAATTTCGTGGCTCTATCCGCGCGAACTTGATGGATCGAATATGCTCACAGGGCTCAGCGAGGCCTGGGAATCGTAATCAGTCCGGCATTGGCATCGAGAGTGATTTCAATGTTACTCTCGATTCTGGTCGTGGCATTCTGAACTTTAACGAGAGCAGGAATACCTGCTTCTCTCGCCAGAATCGCAGCGTGGCTAAGAAGGTTTCCTTCTTCCAGAATAATCCCCGCAGGTTTTTGTTTCATCAGCAGCGGAAGATCCTTACTGTTTTTCATAATAATGATTTTTCCGGTAATCGGTTCAGCTGATGGATAGATCAGACTTTTTGCCGTTATTTTACCGGGAGAGGCAGGAAGCCCAATGAGTTCCAGTGAAGCTTTGTCTGCCCGGGGAATTGTTTTTAATTCCTGGGCCCTGATTCCCACAATCTTACCGTCCTCGAGTGAGAAATGCAGTTCCAGTGATGGAAATTTCGCTGCTTTGATTCTCTCTGAGACGGCCATGACGACATCCAACTCATCAAGACTTATCTTGGGTGAACCCGGCTGAAGGGAAGCTTCGCGGATATCACCGTCATGAATGGCAAGGATGTCTTCGCCCAGGGAAACCGTATCGGTATTGCCCTGATAGAGACGGATAATTTTTGGTGTTGTGCGGGAAGAGGAGAGACCCAGTTCAGATAAAAAATTATTGAACCGGGCCCCATCAAAAGTCATTAGAATTTAATCTTCTTAAAGAGATCTTTGCCTTTGGATTTCAGGTCTACTCCGCCGCCCGACTTGAGTTTGGCGATCTCTCCCTGAATCTTGTCTTCATTCTTCTTGTAAAGTTCCTGAAGGTTTCCAAGGGATGAGAGATTCTTATTATTCCCGTTGATTGCTGCCATCAGCTGCTCTTTAGGCTTATTAATTTTCTCTTCCACCATCGCATTGAGTTTTGCCTGGGCTTCCTGAACTTTTAGACCGATTTCGCGGCTGAAGCCCTGTGAAAGTTCTGTCCCGAGATTGGATTGAATATCCATATCAAGGTTCGCGAAAGTACCGGTGGC
>JAYVHR010000362.1:0-3620 GCA_043771075.1 Bacteriovoracaceae bacterium | reverse complement strand
GGTAAGTGTGTCTGAAAGATGATGGGTGTTGAAAGTTTAGACATCACGATCGTTTTCAATTCAAAGAGATAGGCAAAAAAAAAGCCTCCCAGAGGGAGGCTCTTTAAAACGACAGTTAAGCTTGGCGCATGATTTGTGATTCTTCTCTTTCTCTTTCCTCAGCGTGCTGGATACAAAGATCCGCCCATGGCTGGTTCTCGAGACGCTTGGCCCCGATCTCTTCTTCGCAGTCTTCACAATGGCCGTATGTCTCTTCCGAGATCCGATCCAGGGCCGCATCGATTTTGCGCAGTTTGGAATATTCGCGATCACGGATAGTGCAATTCAGCTGCTGCTGAACCAGCGATGACGCCAGGTCAGTCTCATCCGAAAGGTCATCCGCCGAGACGTGTAAATCATCAGACCTATTGAGCAGACCTATATTGAGGATTTGCTGCCTGTGCTTCAATAGCAGCTGCTTGTAATGTTCGACTTTCTTCTTGTCCACGCATCCTCCTCATAGGGGTAAGTGAGCTCGCCATTGTATAGTACAAACCCACATTTACCTATTTTAAAGCCTCTGTGGTTGGCACTCAAGTGAGGAGTTCTATCGGCAATAATGTTCTAAAAATTGAAATATAAAATCTGTCATTTTCACTCAAATAAGGGCGCTGGTTTGACATGCGCGTTTAGAACTCGTTAAGGTTAGATAAGAGTTTAATAAATTTGAGGCGTTATGCTGCATTGTGACGTTGCGACTGCGGTCGGACACATCCCATCCGGATTATTCATAGTTACGGTGATGGATGCGGAAACAAGAAAGATCGATGGCTATCTGGCCAGCTGGGTCCAACAAGTTTCATTTAATCCCCTCCTGATCTCCCTTGCGATTAAGCCTGGAAGACCTGCCTACGACCTGATCAAGTCAGGTAAGGTCTTTACTGTGAACGTCGTAGGCGATCACGATAAAACCTACCTGAAGCATTTCTGGAAGGGATATGACCCCAATAGTAATCCTTTTAAGGATATTAACCATACGATCAGCACTCACGGGGGAGTCATCCTCCTTCAGGCAAAGTCCGCAATTGAATGCCAGATGGTAGAAAGTTTGAAACCGGGGGATCACGAAATTCTGATCGCCAAAGTTCTCTCTTCCACGCATATGACCGAAGAAGCGAGACCCATGGTTCACATCCGTAAAACCGGGATGGATTACTGATGCTGAAATTTTCTTTCTCTCTCATCATTTTGGCCTGCATTTTTTCCTGCGGAAAAAAAGAGAAGAGCACGAATGTTGAGCAGCTACTTCCTGAGCAGATTGAATCAGAGAAAGAAGAATTCCTGAAAAAGCAGGAACTCCTTTGCGAGCCCGGAACTTTTTGTCCGGACTACGTCGCCAAAATCGTGGTCTTTGATCGCGGACAAGTCCGGTACTGTACCGGCACTCTCGTTTCTAAAAATAAGCTTCTCACTTCTGCGAGCTGCATACCTTCTTACCTTCGTTCAACTGAAGCTGATTGCAGTAAGGATGTTTTTTTCTTCTTCGGAAAAGGGAATCGTCCGCCTGAAAGACTGGGTTGCAAATCCATCCTCCAGATCTCAGCACTCGACGGAAATCTCGCCGAATACTGGCGTGATGATGTGGCCATCCTGGAGCTTTCAAAAAATCTCAACTGGCGCGAGTTTAAAGATGTCACCCGTCGTGGTCTGGATGACAGTGACAAAATTCGTTTCTTCGCGGTTGAACAGTCTAACGACTTCACCGGAATTATCAGGAAAGAAGAATGCGAAGTTGTCCTCGGTTCTTATCTTTATCCTCTAAGCTCAGAAAAATCATCTCCCAACATTCTAGCCGCAGGTTGTTCGAAAAAAACCGGCTACCGAGGTGCGGCCATCCTGGATACTTTCCCCCGCATCCGCGGAGTTCTCTCCGATGATAGTAGTCTCCGGGCCTCACTGGAAAACTCAAGCCTTCTGATCAAGCCTTTGAAGCAGTTTATTCACATTTCTAATTTTGCCTGCGCTCCTTTTCTTGATGAGACAGTGTCGCTGAATGAGCAGGAGTGTGCGAAGGAACTCAATTATTCGAGCATCGCTAAGCTCCGCGATCATCTTCTCTCGGATGAAGAACGTTACGGCCCTCTGGTCGACAGACTCGAAGCCGTCGCGGATTCAGCGAGCAAGTATTACCGCATTTCAGCGATCCTCAGTAATGTCGGTGATCGTCAGGTTCTGAGCTACAGGCCGGAATGTTTTAAAAATGTGAACTCGTGGTTGAATGCAGTGAAAGCTGATGGTGAAGTAAATGAATCTCCGCTTTTTTTGGCCCACACTCTAAGAAAAGGTGTGGATTCAAACGGACGTGCCGTCACTCAGGAACTCGAAGAGAAGAAAGAAAAATACTCTATGACTTTTTCCGGTAAGCGCCTTTTTAAGGAAAAGCTTTCGGATATCTTCCTCTCAGCTGGAGAGTTGCCTTCACGACGCATCTCCGGCATCAAGGCCTGTCCTTCAGCAATCGAGTAATTACTGCTTAAGATTGCGCCAGCTCTTGCCTTGTCTCGCCTTTGAATTTCTCTGCCATTCATTCACGGCCTGAACATGATCCTGATAGGATTTTGTGAAGACGTGTGTCCCATCATTCTTACTTACGAAAAAGAGATATTCATTTTCTTCAGGATCCAGCACTGCCTTGATGGCAGCGAGACTTGGATTGGCGATGGGGCCTGCCGGAAGGGCTGGGACTTTGTACGTATTGTACGGAGTCATCTCGAGGAGATCATCCCTGCGGATGTTTCCTTTATAGCGGCTCCAGATTCCATAAATCGTTGTGGGATCAGATTCCAGGCGCATTCTTTTTTTCAGGCGATTCGTGAATACTCCCGCAATAGCAGGGCGCTCCTGCTTTGCTCCGGTTTCTTTCTCAACCATTGAGGCGAGAATCACGACCTGGTGTTTGTTCAGGAAAGGATGATTGAATTCGATGTCTTCCGTTTTTTTCCGGAAAAGATCAACCATCTTTTTCACAACTTCCTTGGCCGGAGTATTGGGAGCAAACTTATATGTCTCAGGATAAAGATATCCCTCGAGAGACGTCGCCTGGATCTGCAGATACGAAATAATATCCGGATGCTGGACAGCCTTCAGAAACTCTTCCTCAGAGGTAATTCCGGACGCACCCACGAGTTTGGCAATCTCGTACATGTTTTTTCCCTCAGGAATAGTCATGCTGGTGAGATTCGGCTGACCGAAAACCAATGTTTCAAGGACGTCTTTCATTTTGGCACCTCGGGGAATCGTATACGAGCCTGCACGGAATTTTGTGAGAAACCCTTTGTATTGAGCGTAACGATGGAAGACGCGCGCATTGGAAATAATCCCGGCGTCTGAGAGTCGTTGATTCACCTTTCCGAACGTATCTCCATTTTTCACAATGAAGACTTTATCCGGCCCGTCGTATCCCTGATGCATGATGAACCAGACATGAGTTCCGATCATGAGAGAGGCAAGGAGTGGTCCTACGACAAACGTAAAGAGGAGTGCTTTTTTAATCATGTGAAAATGATAAACCAGAAGTTTATTTCTTGCGGAGAATAAAATCTTCCAGAATCACACTTGCGGCCACGGCATCGATTTGTTTG
>JAYVHR010000361.1:0-3908 GCA_043771075.1 Bacteriovoracaceae bacterium | reverse complement strand
GCCTTCAGGACCGTGAGATCCTTTGTGTCCGCATAGATATTGTCTCCGCCATGAATAAAGAGATCGGGGGCATCCTTATGAACTTCCTTCCAGATAGGCTGGGGATCCTTCTGATCAGAGCATGAACCGAAGGCGAAGCGCTTAATTTCAGTGATCTTAAGAAGGTTCTCGCGGTTACCCGCAAAGGCATGGGAAATAGTGAGAATGAGGAGTAAAAACCTGATCATGGCCCATTCTAGAAGATCAAAAATGGTCCATCAAGTGTCATGATTTTTGACGATCCGGGAAAACTTTTCATGACACCGACAAGGCCCTGTTGTTCCGGGTGATAATCCGGGCATTAACAGGAGTCGTTATGAATTTAAAATTATCACTCGCTCTCGCTCTGTCTTTTTCAACATCTGCTTTCGCAGCTATGAATGATGTCCAACTCGCTCAGTCGATGAGAGCTGAACTCGGTAAGTCACTTATCACAGTGAAGTCTCCGAAACTTATTTTCCACTGGGTGGATGCTTCAGACATCATGCCTGCTGGTCAATTCAATGCTTCACTTCCTGCGACTGGCCCGAGCTTCGCTGCTTACGTTAACAAACAAGGTTCAAAAATTTTCCGCGCCCGTAACGGAAAAGATTACGACGTTGAAGGTCCGGGTCTTTACCTCGCTTCAGATCCACTCAGCACACGTTCATATGGCGGTCAGAAATCATTCGGACTAATTGTTGGTCTTCTTCGTCCGGGAGCTAAAATTGTCCCGGGTGATCGTAACCTGACTATGGCCGCAGCTATTGCGTCCGAAATTTCGGCCCGTGGATGTGCTCTCACTACATACGCAGAACTTCTTGATGTGGCGGATTCTCCGAAATGTACGAAGATCAAACAACTTCTTGTTGGCGCAGATATTTCTTTCGCTGATGCCCGCATTTATTCTTACAGTCAGGGCGAAATTGAAGGTTGCAGAACACGCAGTCCATTCAAGGAACTCGCAGTTCCGGCCTCACGCGCCCGTGACTATGAAGGGAACGATACATTTGTCGCTTACTCATCACGCGCTTTCTCGGAAATTATGGGGGTTACTCATAAGACAACTGTTTCCGGACATGCCTTGTCGAACGAAATTCTTTCGTACCTCAAAGGTCTTCAGGTCAATAACCTGATTCAGTTTGCTCAATACGGAGTGGCCTCTCCTGAGCAGTTGAGTAACCCTGCGATTAAAGCGATGTCGAAGGCCGAAATTGCTAAGTTTTCCCAGAAGTACATCATGGGATGTAACCTCTAAGACCGACTTCTCCCATCCAGTTTAAAAATCATTGAATTTTATTTCCCCCGGACGATAAGTCCGGGGTGAAATACTTATTTATTACCCTAAGTTATCTTATTACTCTTACCGCGGCAGCCGCGACCCAGACTTTGACCACAAAGTACGGGCGGATATTCGTTCCGGATATCAAAGGGTGGGAGCTCGGGAAAAATATGTTCGGCATGCCTTTCCTGTATTTTTCCCCGCAGGAAAATGGCCAGCGCTCAAACATCAGTTTCACCAACACCGGAGTGGACGGCGAACTCGATCTTCCGTCACTCGGAAAAAATCCTGAACTCTATCACAAGATGAAAAAAGAATGGGCCGAGACGATTGATGCCAAGGTTCTGGGATTTTCTCCTTTCCGTACATGGAAGAATGATCAGGGACACACAGTGAATGAAATCGGTGTTGAGTATACCGCCCACGGAAAAGACTACGTGGAAAAAAGCTATTACATCGATTGCCGCGGTCGACTTCTTTACTCGAAGTCACTTCGCCTGAAAGCCAATGAAAAACACACTTCGGAATTCGAGTCCCTGGTGAAAAAAATGGACTGCGGAGTTTAGATGAAAGCAACACTCTCACTTTTTCTTTCAGTCCTTCTGCTCCTGGGAAATATTTCCTGGGTTAGAGAAGCAGAAGCAACACCAGCTAGATCCTTTGTCCCTTCACGTGACTGCGCTAACGGATCATGTGTTGAGGAAATGAAAGACCTCTTTGAAGCAAAACTCAGGGCCGCTCACCGTGATGAGTGTCTCCCTCCGAACGGAACAAGAAATATTTCTCAGTGGTCGCAGAACCATCCGTTGTCCCAGGCTTGTCTCGGAAAAATCGCCGAGCTCGAAGAACTCCAGCGGAGACTCGAATCAGTTCAACAATATCTTTCTGGACTTCAGGATTGTACTAATTGTGGTCCTCGAAGTGGGGGAGCAGCAGCGCCGAATTTATCAGCGGCGGTGGATGCTCCGGTCAATCAGTGTACTGAAACAAGAAAAAGAGAAGTCATCAACCAGTGTGATGACGATGCCCTTTGCGTTCTCGTTTCAGGATCAACGGCCTTCCTTCCGGCCGCTGTCAGAAATCAGATTGTCCCAAGACGACTTCAGAATCAGGGTTGTAATGGTCGTAATGATTCGTGTCTCGTTCAGTTCGCAACAGGCTTTGCCCGCGCCGTCTGGACATTATTTGAGGGACTTTTTGATCTCTTAGGCATGGCCGCAAGAGGAATCCGGAATTCAGCTACCAGTCTCTGGAGCTGGATGACAGGACCTGAAGTGCATTCATCGAATGCACAACTCGCAGCTGCTAATGCCTCTGAAGACGAGGGTGTCTTCAGACAACTCGTGAATGACTTTCCCGGTACGATGGGGAAAATCTGGACTGCACTTCTTGCAACAATCAAGCACTGGATGTCTCACGGAGTTTTCTGTCAGGCATGGAGTGGCACTCCTCAGTTCAGTACCTGTACGCGACCAGCGGAAGGCTTCGGCTGTACCAGCTGTAAAGCGATGATCACCGGTATGTGTTCACTCACAGGTACCATCATGTCGGAAGTTGTTCCGGCCTTCCTCACAGGAGGACTTTCAGTTGCGGCCAAATATGGTGCAACCGGTGCCGTGAGACTCGCGCGCTTAATCCGCGTTCCTCAGAGAACTCTGCAGGCAGTCCGCGCATCCAGAGTTTCACAATTCGTAGTGAGATCTTCTGCCGTCGCAGCTACGGCCGTCAGAACTTCGCGTGTGACAACTGCCGCACTTGCAGCGGCGAGATCGGCGATCAATGCCATAGCCCCTTCTATCCGGGGATTAAAAAATACACTCGCAGGTCTTCGTCAGGCGATGACTACTTCCGGTGCCTATATCATGCGGACACCTGCCGGACCGGTTCTCATTGTCGGCATGAATGCTGCCAGAACTGCGGGCCGGGCTCTTATTCTTCCGATTGATAATGCTCTTTTTCGGGCGAGTTTCAGCCTCGGTGGAAGAAGTATGGAATCAGTTCTTCGCGCAGGCGGAAATGCTGTCCGGGTTGTGAGAGGCGGAACAATTGCAGCCAGGGCTTCTGGTGCAGTTGATCCAGTCGAAGCGGCCTTTGTCCGGATGGAACTTAATCCGAATGGCAGAAATCAGATGGCCTACGTCGACGCGATCAAGGCCAATAGGTCCACCCGCATTCCTTCGGAACTTAGTGCCAGACCGGAACTTACATTCAATGAACTTCTGGAAGAATTTTATCCGGATCTTGATTACGGAAAATATTCCAGTCTTTTGACAGCTCCCGGAATTGAAAGAGCGGAGAGTGAGCTCTTCAATATCATTTCAAGTCTTCCGGATGGGGCGATGAGGGCGCGTCTCCTTCGTGATTATCAAGGCCACGTTTCCTCAGCGGCGAGATCCTCGATGACAAGTCTTCGTACTTATCCGCGTGAAACAGTGATTTCAAATTCTTCTCTCGCTGCCGAAACGAAACTGAGCACAGGTCTTGAAGTCGCTGGTGTAGATAATGCTGTTACTGACCCTGCCTCGATTCAGAGAATGCGGGAAGGTCTCCGCCGGGCAGGAGCTTCTCCCGATGCGGGAGTTCTTCACGAAACGCCGGAAGAAATCCG
>JAYVHR010000360.1:0-3822 GCA_043771075.1 Bacteriovoracaceae bacterium | reverse complement strand
CGGAAGTTTCCAGGAAAGAGTCGTGAGAATAAGAGCGAGCGACAGAACTGTTCCCGGAACAGCATACGGTATGGCGATGAACACTTCCTTGATCTTGTTCACGGGTTTGGCAACACTCTTTCCGCTCTGGGAAAGAAAATAGCCAAAGAACGTGCATATCACTCCAGCCCCGAGTGCCAGGATGAAAGAATTTTTTACTGCTCGCCACGTTTCATCCGTCTTGAAGAAAATATTATGGAAGTTCTGAAGACCAACATTGGCGAGCGAATGCTCGCCTTGTACCCGTAAGAGTGCGGCGTAAAGAATTGCACCAACAGGTAACACAAATAAAACGATCGCTAAGACGGTGAGAAATAAAATCGCCCACTTTTTATTTTTACCTAATTCAGTCAGACTCGGACGAGCGACCTTCCCCGTTACGAGACTGAAGCGGTAACGCCGACTAATCAGATAATCCAGAATAAAGACAATGAGAGCGAGTGCCAAAAGAGAAAGGGAAAGAATCCCGGAAAGCTTAAGCCCCGTATAAGAGGCCATTTTCTGGAACAGAACAATCTGAGTTGTCATGAGCGTGATACCGGCCGCATTTCCAATGAGGGCAGGAATTCCGAAACTGGCAATGGCAGATAAAAATGCGAGAAGCATACCGGAGATAAGAGAGGGAGTGACCAGTGGTAAAGTAATCCGGAAAAAAACCTGAAGTGATCCGGCCCCGGAAATCCGGGCAGCTTCTTCCAGCGAGGGATCAATCTTTTCCATCGCCGTAAGAAGATTAATCAGGATGAAAGTATAGAAGAAAACAGTCATGACAAAAATCAGTCCCGTCATCGAATAAATATTCAGCCACGGAAAAATCCGAAGCAGTATTCCATTAGAGGGATTTGCGAGGTAGATCCACGCAATCGCGCCGATGAACGGAGGAATGGCGTAAGGCAGGCAGAAAATCGTGCGCCAGATGCCCTTTCCGGGAATGTCTGTGCGGGTAAAAAGCCACGCCAGTGGAAGGGAAAGAAGGGTTGAGAAAATCACGCACGAGCCACAGACGATGATCGTATTCTTGAAACTTCTCAAGGTCATCGCAGATGAGAAAGCTCTCTTATAGATCGCCCAGTCAAAATGTCCGTTCTCGAAAGAAAACGATTCACCGAGGAAGAGAAACGGATACACGCAGACAGCAAAGAGAACAAACAGAAGAAGATAGAGGCCGATCTTTTTCATTTGAACATGATCTCCACGTAATTCTCCTTGATCTCAAATCTCTTTTCCGTGAGTTCAAGGATAAGAGGTTTCGTCCAGGCAAAAGCCTTTTCATTCAGTTCACTCAGGCCCAATGCCCCTTCAGGAGGAGGAAAATTCTTAAGCGGAGAATGCATAAATGACCGGGTCATGGCCTTTTGTCCTGCTTCCGTAAAAAACCATTCCGCAACTTTCAGCACTTCCGGTCGCATGTTTTTTTTCTTCGGGACACCCATGGTATTGAACTGGGTCACAACTCCGTCGGAAGGATAAATGATCTTGAGGCGCGGATCATCGTGCTGGAAGCGGAGAATATTCTCGAGAAGAACAAATCCTACCGGACGCTCTTTGGTCTGAATGCGCTTGAGGACTGCTGAGTTTCCGCCATCAAAAAGAAATCCGTTTTTTCTCAGTTCATGGAAATAGTCCCAGCCGTATTTCTGGTGAAGAGCGAGGACGGTCGTGAATGCGGTCCCACTTGCGAGAGGACTTCCGCCGGTTGCAATCCCTTTGTATTTCGGTAGAGAGAGTTCCCGGAATGATTTGGGAGCGTCTTCGAATTTCATGGCCTCAGCATTGTAGGCCAGGACCATGATGGGAACCGAGACGATATGAAACGTTCCTTCCGGATTCTGGTATTCTTCGAGGAAGGTCTCATACTGGGACGGCCTCCAGGAAATAAGGCGTCCGCTGTCGGAAAGTTCCTGATACCAGAAACGCTCAGACGAGATCATGATGTCCGCTTTCGGAACCCCTGCAATAAGCTCAGTGTTGACCTTGGCAGCAATTTCTTCCGACCCCGCCTGATACCAGTTGATCTTCACGCCCGGAAATTCCTTTTCAAGAATCGGAGTGACATCGGCAATCGTATCTTTGTAGAGGGACGTGTAAATCCAGATCTCATTGTCGTTTTGAGACTGGCAGGAAAGTACCAGGAAAAGTAGCAGGAAGATCTTCATAGGAATATCCTATAAAAACAGCATATCCTCGTCTACTTTTGCGGGTTAAAAACCGGAAATGAGTTCGAGACAGTCTTCCTCTGCCATCTTAAGACTTTTATCGTCTTCAAATTGAAAGCACTCGGGTTTCTTTTTCCCCTTCTGCGTGACAATTTTCTGGCTGATCCTTCCGTCCCGGTCAAACACCACCATGGTCGTGCGCTTAGAACCGGTAAGAGTCATGGTTGTCATGAGATCATCCTGCCAGGTGCGGGTGAGAACAACTCCATTCTTCATTTTCTCAGTTTCCGTCCGGAGTTCGTTTTTCTCGAGCGTAAAAATCGATTCACTGTCTTCGCGCCGGAAGATTTCGGTCGTGACGTCACCCTCTGTGACAGTGGAGTAAATTCCGGTGCGGGGAATTTTTTTGGTGATCATTTTCTGAAACGGATCTTTTTTTAAAGCGCTGGATTTCGCCTGGTTTTTGGGAACGGGTTTCTTCGCCCGGGTGATCCGGAAATTAGCGCAACCGACGAGAAGAAGAAAAATCAAAAAGCGGGTCATAGATCAGCGGGTCTTCTGGTAAAGAAGTCCCGTATCGATATAGGTTTTGTCAGCGAAAAGGCAGCGATCAAGCTTGTGCCATTCACCTTCGGCCTTGAATTCCACAAACTGCGGCTCGCCGTTCAGAGCTGAACATAATTCGAAACCCGGATTAGCTGTACCGGATTCGTGAACTTTATAAGGCTTCAGTTTTTTTATTGCGAAGCCTTTTGAATAAAGCATGTTTTTGTCTTCGTTGAAGCAGTAAACACTTTCTTCCACGATTTTTTTTCCGTCATAATTCATGCGGAGTAAACCTTTCTCGCACGTAATTTTTCCGTCTGAGGCATACGCCATCGAAAGACTAAGGATAATAGAAAAAATCATTGGCACTCCTTAATAAATTCGCTTTGGGTACCCAGATTTGTCCCTGCTCACAAGGGAATTTCTTGTCATAGTATCCGCAGCTTCGACCCCAGGAATTTCTGATCAGATACTCGCACTGACCGTTCCTCACCCTGCGTCCGACAACGGTGGATGTATGTCCCCTGCCCGTCCCCGTATCATTGGCATTTTTCAGAACATTGGAATTATAAGCGAAGGCCACGAGATTGCCACGACTAAGCTGGGTATCGAGGTCGGACCAATTGTGCGAGAGCGAGAGATTCGAATCTGCTACATTGATGTATTGACCTCGACAATTTCGATAGAGAAGATTTTTGTGCACATCCTGCAGGGCCGAGACTCTGAGCGTGTTCAAAACATCCTCAGAGGTGAGTCGTGGAAACATTGATCGCACGGCCTGGACTGAAGGTGCCGGACACTGATGAGTCCTGTCGAATTGTCGTTTGACTTCGGCAATCCGCTCAAGTGTTCCGCGGAGTGTGTTGATGACGTTGTCATCTGAAGGAAGGTCTCTTTCCAGGCACTGAAAGCGCCCGCGAAGTGAGCGCATGACTAATCCAGCGTTGGATCCGTAACGTTCGAGGACAGGGACAGTTCCCGCCTGGGCCCTTTGTCGCAGGGTCTGAGGATCAGCGGGTCTGTTCATCCAGTGAATCGCTACACCAAGAGCTGAAACTCTCTGTCGCTGCCTGAAAGATAA